>CATPAP010000099.1 GCA_955651875.1 Candidatus Dormiibacterota bacterium | reverse complement strand
GATTCGAACCCTGCCGGCGTTTCTTACCCGGCCGGACAGCCCGACCAAGTCGTCCAGCCGTCGTCTCACCTCCCTGAGGTTTGAACGGGACACTGCCCGGCCCACCACTCCCCGAATACGGATTCTGGCCTCGAGCGGGGGTTTGACCCCTACCGCGACCTCTATTGGCTCAGGAGCTCGTCCATCGCCACGGCCGCCTCACTTTGCATGGTCGGCGTGACGTGCGAGTAGAGATCGAGTGTGATCGCCACGGTGGAGTGGCCCAGCATCTCGCTCACGATCTTGAGATGCACCCCGCGCCCGAGCAGCAGCGTGGCCGACGTGTGGCGAAGGTCGTGGAAGCGCACTGGAGGGGCGCCGGCGCGTTCGTTGAGTTGGGTCCAGGCCTTTGACGAGCTCGCATGCTGAGGTGCCGTCCGCCGACTGCGCCTCATTTGTTCGGCGCCACCAGCCGCTTTCCTTTCCTACAAAAGGACGAAGCGGCCGAGGCACGTTTGACGTCTTGGGTGCGTTCTAATAGACTTCGCTCACCGGGGGCGACGCTGATACGACGAAAGGGGGGACCGAGGCGACGGCGCGGCCGTGAGCTGAGGGAAGGGGGCGCCATACCAACCGGTAGCGAGACCTCGCCGCCCGCTCTGCTGCGGAATCGGGCGGCAGGTCCCGCGCCATCTGCCGGCGTCCAGGGCGAGGAGCCGGATCATCTGCTGAACCCCACTCGATCACACGACTACGACTCGACTACGACCCGACCTCGACTATGACCCGACGATGTCGCGCACCTTCTCGATGAATTGAGGGTCGTTGGAGAGCTTGAAGCTTTCCACCCGATGTGGCTGCAAGCCGAAGGCACTCCAGATCCGCCGCACGCTCGTGTGGCTGAGACCGCTGACAGCCGCCATGCTGCGCGTGCTCCAGTGTGTCGCGTCTCGCGGCATCTCCTCGAGGGTCTTGATCAGCTGGGTGTCAGCGTCCGCGAACTGCACCTCGGAGGACACCTTGGCCGTTGAAACACCGATTCGCCCGCCAGAGACACCTAACGCGCCGCCACCGCAGCTGCCGGCAAGCGGCGGCCCGTCTCAACCGCACCACCGTCGGATAGCGAAGAAGTGGTGGTGGATCGAAGGCGCCGCCGTTCTCTTGATCGCGATTATCGCCATGAGTGCCGGGTCAAAGCCGTCAACTTCAACCACATCGGCTCCGGGTACCACCGCGGGCCCCACGACCAACGCACAGCGACGGCTGCAGCCACGCCTGCGCCAACAGCTGCCTCGACGCCTGCCCCAACGGCAACAGTGGTAGCGCCCGCGGTCTTCTCCGGTACGGGGGACAGCGTTGTCAAGATCCCAGCGCAGTTCGCGAGTCAGCCGGCGCTAGTGCTGGCCACACACAACGGCTCCGCCAACTTCATCGTTGAGAGCCTCGACTCCAGCAATGCCACCTCCGGCCTCTTTGTCGACACCATTGGGTCGTACAACGGCATGGTGCCCGTGAACTTCACAGGCAGCAGCGGCGCGGTCGGGCTCAAGATCACCGCCGATGGCACGTGGACACTCACCTTCAAGGACGCATCCACCGCCCGCCCATTTACCTCCAGCATCGCTGGCAAGGGCGACGAAGTCCTTCTCTACCACGGCAATACCGGCACCGCGGCGATTACGAACAACGGAAGCGCCAACTTCATCGTCACTGCATACGGCACCGACGGTAGCTCCCCGAACCTTCTAATCGATGAGATCGGTCACTACAATGGTAGTCAGCCATTCTCCAGCGGACCAATGTTCATCGTGGTCCAGGCCGACGGCAACTGGACCTTCGCGGTTCAGTGAAGATCAGCGTTCCCTCTCGCTGGACAGCCGCCAGCCAAGGGGGAACGCTTACGCCGGATCGAGGTTGGTGATGACGACTACCCCCGGCTTGTTGATGACCTGCAGATCGAAACGCGACGCGATGCGCAGACCGAGCGAATCGAACTCGGCGTAACGCTCGGCGAGGATGAGTGCCTGGCATCGACGTCCATGCCGACGTGCACTTGCGATGAGTCGATCAGCGTTGCCGTGCCCTGCGTGACGTTGGGTGTTGGCACGACAGGCCTGTCGAGCAGCATGTCGCCTCCGGCCTGCGACGGGTTCGGTTGCAGCAGCGGACGGCCGAGCGTGTCCTTCTCCTTCATCAGGACGCCGGGTGTGCGTGTGTTGACGATCCACGTGTCCGGCCGAGCAGCTGCGTTCAGTTCATCGATGAGCGAATCGGTGAACATGTTGAGGCCGGGCCCCAGTCGCGCAGACCGGCGCGCAGGCACTGACCGTCTCGCAGGCGCTTACCACAAACGTCGTAGTCACCCTCGTAAATACTGGTATTGATCAAAGCGCCCTAGAAGGCGCCACGATCACCTACACGTTTACGGCGCACAGGTAGACCACTCACAGGTGAGGATCACGCACGCCCACGAGATTACAAGCCTCCTCTCGCCCGCCGGGCGTGGCTCCCCTTGAGTCACATCAGACGGTAGGTCAGGAGCCCGCCCGGCACTAGGCACCAGCCCTAGCAATTCAGGGGCGCTGCGGGTACTCAGGCCCAGCGCCCTCCCTCGGGGAGCCTCGGTCCACTGGATCGGGTCTCCTGAGTCGCTAGTAACCCGATTGCACTTTCACCGGGCTGAAGGTGGTCATGGTGGCTGGCCTCGTCGAGGCGCTGGCGAGTGTTTGCGGCCGGCCTCGCCGGTCCCGTGTCCGATGGTATGGCCGTGTCGCAACGCCCAAGGCCAACGCGGGACAGGTGATATCCCTGAGTGAGGACCCGCCCGTCGCCGCCCCTAGCCGGCGGGACGGGGTCCTCGCCTCCAGCAGCGGACCGAACAACATCCAAGGAGGACAGCCATGGCGACGATCACCGAGGTT
>CATPAP010000098.1 GCA_955651875.1 Candidatus Dormiibacterota bacterium | reverse complement strand
GGTTGCGCAGCGCTCCCGTGTACGTCAGGAACGCCACGGTGGCGCGGCGCACGAGGTCGGGGATCACCGCTTCGTCGCCGCGCGTGTCCTGGAGGTACTGGATGCTGCCGACAAGGTATGAGCGGTTGAGCGAAATGCTCTCGAGGCGGAACCGCGAGGCGCCGGCGACGACGAGGTTGTAGCCTCCGTCGGCGAGCGCTTCGAGCTCGTGGATCTGGGCGAGGGTGCCGACCGAGAACGGAAGGGCGGCGCGCCCAACCTCGAGCCCTTGGCGGATTCCCACGACGCCGAAGCTCGTGCCCTGCTCCTGGCAGTCGCGAATCATCTCCCGGTACCGCTCCTCGAAGATGTGCAGCCCCGCCGGCATGTGCGGGAACAGCACGGTGTTGAGCGGGAACAGCGGGAGCCGCACGGACATGCATGCCAGTGTACCCCGACATTCGCGCCGACCGGCACACGCCCAGGTGCGGCTACGCGGCCTTGCAGTTCTTGCTGTGCTTGAGGAGGCGCTGGCGCTTGGGCTCGCCGGGTTTGCGCTGATGCCGGAACGCGATCTCCACGCTGATCTCGTTCTGACGCATCAGGTTGTGACATATCGGGCAGCGCTGCGACGTGACGATGTCCTTCTGGGAGTTGACTCCCTTGGACTCCTTGATGGTGTTGGCCATGCGTCTGCTCCACGAAAGACTCTGAGTGTGCGCTGAGTCGCATTGTACCGCCGAGCCTCTAGTATTCCGGCTGATGAGCTCTGCGGCCGTCCGCCTGCGCCTTCCCATCGCCGCGACGTCGCTGCTCGCACTGGTCACCGCCTGCGGCTCGGATGCCGTCGTCACCCCGGCGCCGACGGCATCCGTGAGCGCGCAGGCCGCTTCCCCCAGCGCTGCCTCGTGCACGCCCGCCCCCGCCGGCGGCGACAACTTCTCGGAGTCCGTGTCGCTGACCACCACCGCGGACGGCCTCAAATACGGCGACATCGCCGTCGGGAGCGGTGCTGCGCCGCACAAGGGTGCCAACCTCACCGTCCAGTACACGGGCTGGCTGACCAACGGATGCGTCTTCGACACGTCGCGTCAGTCGGGGAGGAGCGCGTTCCAGTTCGTGATCGGCGCCACCCCGCCCAACGTCATCGGCGGCTGGGAGGAGGGGCTGCTGACCATTCACGTGGGCGGAAAAAGACGCTTGGTGATCCCAACGTCGCTCGGCTACGGCGCGGCCGGACAGGGATCGATTCCCCCCAACGCGACGCTGATCTTCGACGTCGAGCTGCTGGCCGTCGGCTGACCGTCGCCGAGCTGACGGCTGCGCCTAGCCCCGGCTGATCCGTCCGAGCACCACCCAGGCGGCCCCGCCGAGAAGGCCGACACAGATCATCAGGCCGGCGGGAACACCGAGGACGAACACGAGGCTTGGTGCAGGAGCGAGGACCATTACCACCGAGTGTACCCAGCCCGACCGCTCCGGAGGTGCTGCCCGCCGCCTGGACCCCGTTACGCTGCGACGCGCGATGTCACATCGTCATTCCAGCCTGCTCGACGCAGCTCGAGCAGCACGCCTGCTCGAGCTGGTCCTGCGCAGCCTGGTCATCGCCGCCCCCTCCCTTGTGGACGATGCGCTCACCCCCGCGATGGACGCCGAGCTTCGCGTGCTGCTCGACGCCTGGCTGCGCCCAGCCGCGGTCCCACCGTGAGCGTCGCGGGCTCGCTCAACGCCGCCCAGCGAGCCGCCGACCTCGCGCGCGTCGCCTCCGCCGAGATCGATGTTCTGGTCATCGGTGGCGGAATCGTGGGCACAGGCGTGGCGCTCGACGCGGCCACGCGCGGACTGCGCACCGCCCTGATCGAACGCCGCGACCTGGCCAACGGCACCAGCCGCTGGAGCTCCAAGCTCATTCACGGTGGCCTCCGCTACCTGCGCCACCTGCAGCTGGCGGTGGCGTGGGAATCGGCGCGCGAACGACACGTACTGATGACCACAACCGCCCCGCACCTGGTGCGCCCGCTGCCGTTCGTGGCCGCGCTCAACGACACCATGTCGCCGCTCGACGGTGCCCTGGTGGAGGCCGGCGTGCGCGCTGGCGACCTCCTGCGCCTCGCCTCGGGCACGCGTCGCAAGCGGCTGCCCGGCCCTCGCCGCATCAGCGCTCTCGAGGCGCGGATGCTGGTTCCCGGGCTGCGCGGCGAGGACCTGCGCGGCGCGGTGCTGTTCTGGGACGGACAGGTCGAGGACGACGCTCGCCTCGTCATCGGCGTCGCGCGCACCGCCGCTGCCCATGGTGCCGCCATCGTCACCCGCTGCACCGCACTGGCGGTGGCCTCGGGCCGGGTGTCGGTGCGCGACGAGCTGAGCGACGCCACCTTCGAGATCCGCGCCCGCAGCGTGGTCAACGCGTGCGGGGTCTGGGCCGACACCATCGATCGCAGCGTGCGGTTGCGACCGAGCAAGGGCGCTCACCTCGTGGTCGACGCGGCCGCGCTCGGCGAGCCTCGCGCCGCTGTGATCGTCCCCGTCCCCGCGCAGAGCGCTCGGTGGGTTGGCGCCACCCCGCTGGGCGACGGTCGTCTCATCGTCGGGGTCACCGACGACCCGTACTCCGGCCCGATCGACGACGAGCCGACGGTTGACGCCGCCGAGGAGGAGTTCCTGCTGGCCACCCTGTCACGCGTGATGCAGTGGCCGGTGACCGAGGCTGCGGTGCTCGGCCGCTACGCCGGGTTCCGCCCGCTGCTCGATACAGTCGCCGGCTCGACGTCCGACATCTCGCGGCGCCACGCGATCGTCGAATCGCCCGACGGGACGCTGATCACGTTGGTGGGGGGCAAGCTCACGACATATCGACGCATGGCCCAGGACGCTGTCGACCGCATCGTCGACCGCCACGGCGGCGCGCCCAGCCGGACCGCGTTGGTACCGCTCGTCGGCGCCGCCCCGGCGGGCACGCCGGCGACCGCGCTTCCGGCCCGTCTGGTGCGCCGCTACGGAGCCGAGGCGGGCGCCGTCGCTGCCCTCGCCGCGCACGACCTCGCGCTCCTCGAACCCGTGTTCCCCGGCAGCGCGGTGCTGCGGGTGGAGCTCGTGTTCGGGGTGCGCCACGAGGGCGCCATGGACATCGACGATCTGCTCGACCGCCGCGTCCGGATCGGTCTTGTGCCGGCCGAGCGGCGCCTCGCCGAGGTGGTCGCCGCCCAACTGCTCCAGGACGTTGCCGCGTGATCGACGATGCAAGGCCGCCGTTGCGCCGACGTCGTCTGCGACACTGCGACACCACCTCCGTCCGCACTCACGCGGCGCCCGTGGTACCCCGTATCGGATTCGAACCGATGATCTCCGCCTTGAGAGGGCGGTGTCCTTGGCCAGCTAGACGAACGGGGCAGGGCCTGCGAAGTATACGGGGGGTGCTGACGCGGGTCGTGCTACATGCGTTCCGGTGCAGACAGCCCCATCAGCCGCAGCGTGCGCGCCAGCGTCACGCGCACCGCTGCTGCGAGGTGGAGTCGCGCCGTGCTCAGCGCGGGCGCCGTTGCGTCGACGATGCGGTGGTCGTGGTAGTAGCGGTGCCACGCCGCCGCGACCTCCTGTGCGTAGAACGTGAGCCGGTGCGGTTCGAGGTCCTGGGCTACGCTCCTCACCACCTCCGGCAGGTCGAGGAGCAGCCTGATCAACGGGGACTCGTCGGTCCCAAGGAACGACAGGTCGGGGCTGCCGGTCGGCACGCCATCCGCCTGCGCCTGCCGGAAGACTCCCGCACAGCGAGCGTGCGCCATCTGCACGTAGAACACCGGATTCTCATTGCCGGCCTTGACGGCGAGGTCGAGGTCGAAGTCAATGGTGGAGCCTGTGCCGCGGCTGATCAGGAAGAAGCGGATCGCATCAGCGCCCACCTGGTCGAGGATCTCGCGCAGCGTCACGTAGTGGCCGGCGGCCTTTTTCATCTTGGCCCCGCCGACGGTGATCAGCTGGGTGATGACGATATCGAGGCGCGACGGCGCGATGCCAAGCACGCGCAGCGCACCGAACATGCGCGGCAGGTGACCCTGGTGGTCGGCCCCGACGACGTCGACGGCGCGGTCGAAGGCGCGCTTCTCGAGCTTGTCGAGGTGGTACGCGAGGTCGGACGTGAAGTACGTCGGCATCCCGTTCGAGCGGACCAGGACCTCGTCCTTGTCGAGGCCGACAGCGGTCGCGGCGAACCACACGGCGCCGTCGCGCTCCACCACGCAGCCGGCGTCGCGCAGCCGTCGCAGCATGTCCTCGACGGCGCCGCTGTCGAAGAGGGACTGTTCGTGGAACCAGCTGTCGAAGTGCACGCCGAGCTGCTCGAGGTCCCTGCGGATCTCCGCGAGCTGTGCGACTACGCCGTGCTCACCGAGCTGATCGATGGGGAGGTCACGCAGCGCATCCCCATGCTCGGCGAGGAGCAGCTCGGCGGCGCGCTCGGCGGCCGGATAGAGCTCGTCCGGTGGCGGCGCGTCGATCCCGCACATTGTGCGGTAGTACCAGGCGCAGCTCTCGAAGAACGTCTGCATGCGACTGCCGGCGTCGTTGACGTAATACTCCTTCTCCACGCGGTAGCCCGCGGCATCCAGGACGTTGGCAAGCGCGTCTCCCACCGCGGCGCCGCGCGTCGCCCCCAGAGTCACCGGCCCGGTGGGGTTGGCGCTGACGAACTCGACCTGCACGGATCGACCGTTGGCGAGATCGACGTCACCCCAGCGCTCACCCGCGCCGATCACCGGCGCGAGCTGAGCGGCCAGCCAGGCCGGGTGCACGCGCATGTTGATGAACCCCGGCCCGGCGACCTCAGCCGACTCGATGATCTCGCCGAGGACGAGGTGCTCGCGCAGAGCTTCGGCGATCTCGAGTGGCGGACGGCCGGCGTGCCGGGCGAGGCGCAGCGCGAGGTTGGTGGCGACATCCCCATGCGATGGGTCCTTGGGTTTTTCCACCACGATGTCTGCGGCCCCGTCGGGCGCAGCGATGGCGCCAGTCCTGACGGACCTCTCGAGGGCGTCCGCGAGCGCTTCGCCAACCGCGTCGGCCACCGATCGCGCCGCCGTCACCGGTCCCTCCGTGCGAATCCTCAACGAGGCGTCAGTGTAGTGGGCGTCCATCGTCACCTCGACACGGAGTGCACGCCAAGCGGCTGACGGGCGACAATGCGCCGCCGTGGATCTCCGCCATTGCGTCATCCCCGCCGCCGGACTGGGGACGCGCTTTCTTCCCGCCACCAAAGCTCTCCCCAAGGAGTTGCTGCCCGTCCTCGACCGCCCGGTCATCCAATGGGCTGTCGAGGAGGCCGTGGCCGCGGGTGCCCGCGAGATGGTGGTGGTCATCAGTGACGGCAAGGAGCTGATCCAGCAGCACTTCAGTCCCCAGCCCGCGCTCGAACAGCTTCTCGAGCAGCGCGGCAAGGTCGCCGAGCTCGAGGCCGTTCGCCGCAGCGATCACCTGGCGAGCTTCGTCTGGGTCCGCCAGGACCGGCCGCTCGGTCTCGGCCACGCGGTGCTCTGCGCGGCCGAGGCGGTCGGTGGCCTGCCGTTCATGTGCATGCTTCCAGACGATCTCTCGTACGGACCGGTTCCGGTGCTCACGCAACTGATCGACGCGTATTCCGAGTACCACACCCCGATCCTCGCGCTGAAGCGTGTGCCTCGTGAGCAGATCTCGCGCTATGGGTGCGCGGCCATCGCGGAATCCCACGGCCGGGTGCACCGGCTCAGCGCGGTCGTCGAGAAGCCGCAGCCGCAGGACGCGCCCAGCGACCTCGCCATCATGGGCCGCTACGTGCTCACCCCCGACATCTTCGACGCGCTGCGTGACACCGCGCCGGGGACCGGCAGCGAGATCCAGCTCACTGACGGAATCGGGGCGCTGATCGGGGCCGGCGCCGTTCATGGCGTGGAGTTCACCGGCGAGCTCCTCGACGTCGGCACCCCGGCCGGCTGGCTGGCGACCAACGCGCGGCTCGCGCTCGACCATCCCGGCCTCAGTGCAGCGCTGCGCGCGGCCATGGTTCTGGTCACCGCGTGAGCGTGTTGCGCCGCGAGTGGGGCGCGATCACGTTCGTCCTGACCGTCCTCATCGGGGCCGTCGCGGTGGCCATCTCGCTGGTGCTCACGGGGTCGCACCAGCCACCGGTGCCTCCGCTGCCGCCGTGCCCGTCGTACACGCCGTACGTGGTCACCCCAACTCCTGTTCCCACCGCCAGGCCAAGCGCCTCGCCCAAGACGTCGCCATCGGCGCACGGGAGCGTAAGCGCCAGCCCATCGGCGACGTCCGCGGTGCCGACGCCAAGCCCGACCGCCTTCAACCCCGCCCTGGCCAACTGCCCGACCGCACCCGCGCGTCCGCCTTCAACCCCGACGCCGTCCGTGTCCCCCGGCGGTTCGCCGACGGCGACGCCTGCCCCGACACCGACTGCCACCCCGGCGCCGACGCTGACGCCGGGGCCGACCCCGCTTCCCTGAAAGCGAGGCTCGCCGAGGGACCCTGACGCTGCTTACGCGGCGAGCAGCAACGTCCCGTTCTCCGCGCTGATCGCGCTGCGCTGCAACTCGAGGTCGACGACGGGCGGGTGGCCGACATCGAGCACCACAGCGATGTTATCGGCGAGGCGCAGGCCGCCGAGGCGCACGCAGTCGCGCAGGAAGGTGAAGGCGAGCGGCCGCACCAGGTTCCAGATGTACTGGCGTCCCGCCTGTGCGTCGTCGCCGGGCAGCTCACGCAGGCTGTGGTCGCGAAATGCGAGGACGCACACCTCGTCGGTGAGCTGGACGGGCGCCGTCCAGCTGTACGCCTCGTCATCGCCGTGGGCGGCGATCAGTGAATCCTTGGCGACGAAGAGGCTGAGCCTCTCGATGAGCCGGCGCATCGGCAGCGGCGGACCCTCGACGATGAACGGCACGTCGCGCAGCCGTTCGTTCCACGCCTGCTCGGGATAGCGAGCGCTGAAGCCGAGGTCGTCGACCCCGCTGAACGGCGCTGGCACCTTGATGACCAGCTCCTCCATTGCTCACACCTCCGTGGCGACCGCGACCGGCGCCGCGGCGTCGATCTCGGCAGGATCCTCGCGGCGTTGCGGTGGAGTACAGCCTACTCCGAGCGCCGCGTACACATCCTCCTCCGTGTGGCCGGGCGACGCGTGTGCCGTCATCGTCGCGGAACAGACCGGTTGCTCACCATCGTGAATCGGCTTCGAATCTACCACAGCGGCGATGCGATGGAGCCATTGATACACTCCGGCTCCGATGCCCCTGACCGGTGTGCGCGTTCTCGACATGAGCCGTCTGCTTCCGGGACCGTTTGCCAGCATGATCCTTGCGGGGCTCGGTGCGGAGATCATCAAGGTCGAGGATCTCGATGGCGGTGACCCTCTGCGCTGGCTGGCTCCCGCGCACGGCGACACCTCGGCGACGTTCACCGCCCTCAACCGCGGCAAGCGCTCGCTGCGCCTGGATCTGAAGTCGCCACGGGGGCGCGACCTCTTCATCGATCTCGCCGGTCGGGCCGACGTGGTGCTCGAAAGCTTCCGCCCCGGGGTTATGGACCGGCTGGGCCTGGGGTTCGACACCCTGCACGCGCGCAACCCACGCCTGGTGCTTTGCAGCATCTCCGGTTATGGCCAGGATGGGCCGGATCGGCTGCGCGCAGGTCACGACCTCAACTACCTGGCACGCACGGGTGTGCTCGCCATCAGCGGCGGCGCCGGCGCCCGGCCCGCGATTCCCGGCACGCAGATGGCCGACATCGGCGGCGGTGCGCTCGGCGCAGTCATCGCCATCCTCGCCGCGCTGCGCCTGGCCGAACGCACCGGCACCGGAGCCCACTGCGACGTGTCGATGGTCGACGGGATGCTCAGCTGGATGACACCACACTTCGCCGCTGCGCCGGAGGGCGTTGCGGCGCACGCCGGGACCATGCTGCTCAATGGCGCGCACCCCTGCTACCGCGTGTACATGTGCGCCGATGGCTGGATCACCGTCGCCGCCCTCGAGCCGAAGTTCTGGGTACGCCTGTGCGAGCTGCTCGGTCTCCCCGATCTTCGCGACGCGGCCTTCGCCACGGGCGCTGACGCAGAGCGGGTTGCTGCAGAGATCGAGGACGTGTTCCTGACCGCGACGCGGGCTCAGTGGCGCGAGCGGCTTGGTGACGAGGATGTCTGTTGCGAGCCGGTGCTCAGCATCGAAGAGGTGCTCGAGGATCCCCAGGTGCGCCACCGCGGACAGGACACCGGCGAGGCGCCGACCTGGTTTCCCGTTCGCGTGGGGGAGAGAGCGCGCGCCCCATCGGGCGACCCGCCCGGCTATGGCGCGAACAGTCGGGCGCTGCTTGCGGAGCTCGGTGTCACGGACAACGAGTTCGAACGCCTCGTCGCCGAGGGTGTGACGGCATGAGCGCCCGGCCGGTCGCGCGCGCCACGAGGCGCAGCGCGCGCACCCGTGAGCGGATCATCGAGGCGGCCACCGAGGTCTTCGCCCGCCGCGGCGTGCATGGGACGCGAGTCGCCGACATCGCCGAGCGCGCCGGCATCGCCTACGGGCTGGTGTACCACCACTTCCGGAACAAGGAGGAGATCCTCACGGCGATATTCGCCGAGCGCTGGGCTCAGTACGTCGCGTACCTCGAGGACCTGGCACGGACACCGTTGTCCTTCCGTGAGCGGATGGGCCGGCTCATTCATTTCTGGGTGGAGACCTACCGCCACGAGGCCGACCTGATGACCGTGATGATCAACGAGATCACACGGTCGTATGAGTTCCTCGAATCACATGACATCACGGCGGTGCTCGCCGCCTTCGACCCCATCGAGCGCATCATCGCCGAGGGTCGGTTGAACGGCGAGGTGCGTGCCGATCTGGACGCGCAACTGGCAACGTATGTTGTGCTCGGTGTCGCCGAGATGGTCCTCACCGGTTACGTGATCGGCAGCCTTCAGCGCATCGACCAGGAGGCCTTCGCGCGCGATGAGCAACAGCTCCTTGCCCTGCTCCTTGACGGGATGAGCACACCACGCCCCTGACCCGACCGTCAGCGAGCGCCGGCGGCCACCTCTCGCCACCACCGGTCAACCTGCGCGGCGGTAGCGTCGCGGCTGCCGCCGTTGTCGATCACCCAGGTCGCCCGCTCGCGCTTGTCGTCGATGGGGAGCTGGGCGACGAGGCGGCGCTGCGCGGAGATGTCATCGGCGCCGTCGCGCTCGCGCAGCCGCTGCAGCTGGATGGCGGCCGGAGCGTACACGAGCAGGGTTCCGTCAAAGGCGTCCTCGCGTTGCTTCTCGAAGAGCAGCGGGATGTCGGCGACCACGAGCGGCGCAGACGTCTGCAGCGCCTCGCGAATGCGCGTCTGCATCAGCGCGTTGATGCGCGGATGGGTGATCTGCTCGAGCGCCGTGCGCAACTCGGGATCGCCGAACACCATCGCTCCGAGCACGGCCCGGTCAACGGCGCCTGCTGCATCGAGGATCGCGGCCCCGAAGCGGGCCACGACCTCGTAGAACCCCGCCGTCCCGGAGAGGAGCACCTCGCGAGCGAGCACGTCTGCGTCGATAACCACGGCTCCCCGGCCGGCGAGCATCGCCGCCACAGTCGACTTGCCGGTCGCGATGCCGCCGGTGAGCCCGATGAGCAGCATCGCCGCACCCTACATCGCGATCGGGCGCGACCGGTGGTTCATTTGACCCCTGCTACAGTGCCCATCGATGCGTCGCCTTCCTCTCTTGCTGCTCTGTTCTCTCGGCCTCCTCGCCGCCTGCGACAGCGGGACGCCGATGGGCATCACAGTCAATTTCGTCGGCAACAGCACGTGCGACACCGCCAACCAGAGCCCTTACTCGCCGTCGCCGCCGAACACCAACAGTGCCCCAGTGGGACAGCCGATCGACGAGATGCCGCACGTGCACGTTCCCGAGGGGACGCAGGTCACGTACAACCACAATCCCCCGACCAGTGGCTGCCACTACAGCCTCGGTTTGGGCCATGCGCCGATCGCCCCCGGGGTGTACCCTTCGACCGCAACAAGCTTGAAGCCCGAGTATTGGGTCCACAACCTCGAGCACGGGTACGTTGTGGTCAGCTACAACTGCCCGACCGGGTGTGACAGTGACCTGCAGGCATTGAACACCTGGTACAAATCTCTGCCGCCCGACGCCGGCGGCGGCGTGGCCTACACCAAGTTCATCGCTGTTCCCTTTCCCTCGCAGAAGGAGAAGTGGGACGTCGAGTCGTGGGATTGGTTCGATCCCATCGGCTCCACCTTCAACCTCGACGAGATCAAGAAGTTCTACGCCAACCACACCAACCAGGCCCCTGAGGGCGCCGGCACGCCCTGATTCGGCGGCAGCCGGCGGCGAGCCGCACGCTCCTATACTCGGCGCGATGTCGAAGGGCAGGCCGCGACGCGCACCGTCACGTGGGGCGTCCGCGCGGCCGCAACGTCCGGCTCCGCAGCGATCGAGCGCGGCTGCCGCGGTCGACCCCGACCGCGGCCAGATCTCGTGGCGCTCATGCGCGGTCGGCCTGCTCGCCGGTGAGGTCCTCCTCTTCGTCCTGAGCAATGTGGGCCTCGGCGTCGCCAACGCGGCGTTCGGCACCGCCGGGTTCAAGTCGGCCGACGGTGGCATCGTGGGGGTGTCAACCTTCCTGGCTGTCCTCTTCGGCGGCTTGCTCGCCGCCCGCCTCGCGGGCCGGTTCGGCCTCTACCAGGGTGTGGTCGTCGGTGCCGGCTTCATTGCCGTCGGGGCCATCTTCCAGCTCGCCCAGGAAGCTCAGATCGTGCACAGCTCCCTGGCGAGCGGGACCCACACCCTCGTCGACCTCGGACCGATGAGCATGGGCAACCTCATCAGCGGCGACATGCTCGCGCTGATCGGCGGGTCGATCGGCGGGCTGCTCTCACGGCGCCGCTGACCTGACGGCGCCGGCCGGATAGGAACCCCTAGCGGTTGATGGAGTTCTCGCCGACCCGGCCGCCCGGGGCATTGCTGGCCTCGCGGCCGTAAGGCGACCCCACGAGGTCGACGCGGCCCAGCGAGTGGGCGAACTCGAGGCAGGCGGAACGGGCGAAACGCAGGTGCTTGCCGGGGGTGTGCCAGGCCTGGAGGTGGCCCTGGGCAACGGCGCGGCGGAGCGTTGACCGCGAGACCCCGCAGAGAGCGGCGGCCTCGCCGGTGGTGAGAATTTGTTCCTGCGTCGTGGCCATCACTTCCCTCCTGAGAGCAGAGCCCGCCCTGGCTCCAAGCGGATGGGTCGCCAATTGTTGCTGGCCACTGTATACACCACCTTTGGCGCGCTTGTGTCGTTCACTGAACTCTACACCAGATCCAAGGACGATCGAAGCAAGCGAACCGTCCGTATACTCCACCCCACCCCACGATCGGGGCTGTTCAGGGAGCGCTCATGGGTCTCGTCCAAAGCGTGGTCCGACGGCTCGTCGGCAGCGTCGGCACGGTCATCGTGGGCAAGGAACAGGAGATCGAGCTCTGCGTCATCGCTCTCCTCTGCGGTGGCCACGTGCTCATCGAGGACGTTCCCGGGGTTGGCAAGACCATGCTCGCCAAGGCCATGGCGCGCTCCACCGGGTGTGACTTCGAACGGCTGCAGTTTACGCCCGACCTCCTTCCCGGCGATGTGACCGGGGTATCGGTCTTCAACCCCAAGACCGCCGAGTTCGAGTTCCGGCGAGGCCCGATCTTCGCGCAGGTGCTGCTCGCGGACGAGATCAACCGCGCGACGCCCAAGACGCAGTCCGCCCTGCTCGAGGCGATGGAGGAGGGCCAGGTCACCGTCGACGGCGAGACTCACCCGCTGCCGTCGCCCTTCATCGTTCTCGCCACCCAGAATCCCATTGAGCTCGGGGGCACGTTCCCGCTCCCTGAGGCCCAGGTCGACCGATTCCTCGTCAAGGTGAACCTCGGCTACCTGCAGCTGTCGGACGAGGTCGCCATGCTCGACCGCTTCCAGCGCGAATCGCCTCTCGACACCCTCGCGGCGGTGACCGACGCCAAGGAGATCGAGGCCTGCCGCGGGGAGCTTCAGAGCGTGTGGTGCCATCACTCTCTCAAGGAGTACTGCGTGCGCGTCGTGCAGCGGACCCGGGCCAACTCCGACGTGGCGCTCGGCGCCTCGCCGCGCGGTAGCCTCGGCCTGCTGCACGCGTCGCAGGCGCGTGCAGCTGTGAACGGGCGCGACTACGTCACCCCTGACGACATCAAGCAGCTCGCCCACCGCGTGCTCGGGCATCGCATCGTGCTGCGTGCCAACGCCGAGCTGCGGGGTGTCAGCACCGCACAGGTGATCGACGAGGTGCTCGCCAGCGAGCCGGTCCCGGCCGAACACCAGGCGATGGCCGGCGAGGGGTCGTGAGCTCGCGGGTTCCGCTGCTCGCGGGCATCGCGGCACTCAGCTTCTTCGCCGGCATCACCGGGATCCATCTCGCCTATACGCTCACGTACGTCCTGCTCGCGCTCATCATCCTCGCCTACCTCTGGACACGAGCGATCGCGAAGCGCATCGGAGTGAACCGCACCTCGCCGGAGGGAACGTATTCCGTCGGTGAGCAGTTCAGCGAGCGTTTCACGGTCCACAACCGCAGCCTGTTGTGGGTGCCGTACTGCGAGGTGCACGACCGCAGCGAGATCGATGGCTACGCCGCCGGTCGCGCGTGTGCGCTGGGCGCGGGCGACAGCGTGTCGTGGACCGCGCGCGGGCACTTCGTGCGCCGCGGTCACCACCGTTTCGGTCCGCTCGAGGCGCGCATCGGCGACCCGTTCGGAATGTTCAGCCGAACGGTCAGCGTCGCGGCACGCAGCGAGGTGACGGTCTATCCGGAGCTGCATCCGCTCGGGGACATCGCCCCACTCTGGAGCGGCAACGGTGCTGGGGACATGCGCCGCGGCAGGGCGGTCGACGTGCCGCCCGAGGCGTCATCGGTGCGCGAGTACGAGCCGCACGACGGCATGAGCCGCATCCATTGGGCCTCGACCGCGCGCACCGGCCGGCTGATGAGCCGCACCTACGACACCCGGCACAGTGCCGACCTTCTGGTGATCCTCGACCTGCGTGCCGCCATTCATGCCGGCCAGGCGCCGGAGTCGTCGCTCGAGTACGCGGTGTCGATCGCGGCATCCATCGTGCACGCGGTGACGCGCCGCGGCCAGGCTGTCGGGCTGATCACCAACGACGCGGAGATGCGCGCCTTCGGAGCCGGACGTGGCGAGGCGCAGCGCATGCGACTGC
>CATPAP010000097.1 GCA_955651875.1 Candidatus Dormiibacterota bacterium | reverse complement strand
TTCGTTGACCTCGAACAGGTCGATATCGTCAATCGATAGTCCGGCGCGCTGGAGAACCCGGGCCGTCGCCGGGATGGGGCCGGTGAGCATGGTGACCGGGTCGACGCCGACCACCGCCTGGGCGCGGATGGTGGCGCGCGGCGTGAGGTTCAGCTCGCGGGCGCGCTCCGCCGACATGAGCAGGATCGCGGCGGCGCCGTCGGTGATCTGCGACGAGTTGCCCGCGTGGAGGATGCCGTCGGGGCGGAACGACGGCTGCAGGGCGGCGAGCGTCTCTGTGGTGGTGCCCGGGCGGATGCCCTGGTCCTGCGACACCACCTGGCTCTGGCCGTTGTCGCCGACGACGATGGGAGCGATCTCGCGGTCGAAGCGTCCTGCGGACTGCGCTGCCGCGGCGCGACGGTGCGACTCGCTCGCGAAGGCGTCGGCCTGCTCGCGGGTGATTCGCCACTGCTCGGCGATCATCTCGGCTGCCAGTCCCTGGCTGACGAGGTCGTAGTGCTCGAGCAGCTCGGGCGGGTACGGTGTGCCCGGACCCTGCAGCACGGTGCTGCCCATGGGAACGCGGCTCATGCTCTCGACGCCCGCGCCGATGGTGACCTCGCAGACACCCGCCTGGATGAGGTTGGCGGCAAAGTGCACCGCCTGCTGCGACGAGCCACACTGGCGATCGACCGTGGTGGCCGGGACCTCGATGGGGAAACCGGCGAGAAGCACGGCCTGGCGGGCGATGTTGATGGACTGTTCACCGGTCTGGCTGACGCAGCCCATCACCACATCGTCGACGAGCGCAGGATCGACGCCGGCACGACCGACCACCTCGCGCAGCACATGGGCGGCAAGCTTGAGCGGGTGGACGTCGCGGAGGTCCCCGTTCTTCTTGTTGCCCCGTCCCAGCGGCGTGCGCACCGCCTCGACGATCACCACCTCGCGCATTGTTGGGATTCTACTGGGGAGGGTCGAATCGGCGCCCTTCCTCGGAGAGCGCGGGTCCGCTCAACGCAACCGGTAGACGACGACGGTTTGGTACCGCGGTGGCTTGGTGCCGAACGCGAACGGCGCGGCGGGAGTGACCTCCACGAAGAGGCGCTGTGCATCGGGAGGCGCCGGGTCAGCGGCGCTGAGCACGGCGATCGCACCCGGCTGCGTGGGGGGCACGCCGGGATCCATCAGCGCCATGTGCATCTCGGCGATTAGCGGCGTCACCGAGTCCGGCGTGAACTGCGTCGGCGGCGGCGGGCGCAATGTGAACGCGGCCTGGATGTAGGGAGCCTCGAGAGTGGTGGAGAGCAGCACCTGGCCACCGGCGGCCAGGTCGTGAGCACGCGTGATGGCGTCGATCTCGCCGGCGTCGAAGTTGAGCGCAGACCGGGCCGGCCAGGTTGCATACAGGTCGATGGTGAACAGCGCACCCTGGACGACGATCGCGAGCGTCGCGATCATCGCTGCGCGCCGGCGCCAGGACGGTGCGCGCGCCGCGATGAACACGATCCCTTCGACGGCGAGCACGAGCAGGAACGGCAGCATCACCGCGGCGCGCAGTGCGTGAGGCACGCTCTCCGCGGTGACCGCCGCGCTCACCGGTGACGCGAGCGTGCCGAGGAGCACGAAGCGCATGAACCGCTGATCGCGCTGTCGCCAGGCGCCCACCACGCCGGCGACGATCAGGGGCAGCGTGATCCACAGCAGCATGCCGCCGAACTGGGTGGCGTGACGGGTGCGGTGATCGCCCTGCACGAAAAGGAAGTCGCGACCGAGGTAAGTGAAATAGTTGCCGACGAAGCGCCCCACCACGGTTGCTGGAGATGCGCCGTCCGTCGCGATGCTGATGGCGTTGAATCGGGCGATCAACGCGCCCGGGTGCGCGAGGTTCCAGGCTTCGAGCAGCGCGTATGCGCCGGCCACGGGGACAAGGGTGAGCAGCCACTCGCCCAGCCGGTGGGCGGTGCGCCAGCACTCCGTGATCACCAGCGCGACGACGAACAGCGCCACGGCCACACGCCCCGTGCTGTACGCGAAGACGGCGATGGCGAGCAGGCAGCCGGCAGCCAGATACCAGCCGGCGCGTCGGCGGCCGCCGTCTTGCGCGATCGACAGGCACCAGAGCGCGCCCGACACCGTGGCGAGCAGAGCGATGACCTCGAAACCTACGCGACTCTCCACTGTCAGCCAGGGGGTCAGGCCGGCGAGGCCGAGCGCGAGCAGGGTGATCGGCAGCGAGCGGCTGCGACGCCAGGCGAGCAGCGTGATGAACAGGCAGGTGAGCAACCCGAAGAAAGCAGCGGGGAGGCGCTCCGTTGCCACGGACAGCGGCAGAACGCGGAGAACGGCGCTCAGGGTGTAGATGTAGACAGGGTTCTTGTACTCGCCGAACGCGGTGAAGTACAGCGGAAGGTGAGCGCCGTGCTCGTCGACCCCGTGCGTGCTGATCGCCCACGCGTTGTAGCCGATGGATGTCTCGTCGATGTAGGCACCGAGCGGAGCACTGTCGAGAGCCCAGAGGTTGCGTGCCACGATGACGACGCCGACGATCGCGATCGCCGTTCCCCACAGGCGATGACGATGTCGCTTGGCTCCAGCCGCTCGGGCGTCGTCAGGCACTGTCGACGACGAGGTCATCGAGCGGCCGTTGCGTTCACCCCTGCGCGGCCGGTCACGAGCTGAACGTGAAGTGCCCGAGATGCAGCCACGGAGCCAGGGCGGCGCCGAAGTACCCGCGCGACGCGATCCGCTCCGAGCCGATGGACCGTACATCGGCGAGCGCACCGATGATGCTCTGGGTGAAGCGCAGATCACGCACGGGCCGCACCACGCGACCGTGCTGGATGAGGAAGGTCCCATCCCTGGTCATGCCGGTGATGATGGTCTGCAGCGGATGCACCGGGCGCACGTACCAGAAACGCGTTACCAGAAGGCCACGAACGCAGCTGGCGATCATGGAGTCTGGGTCACCCTCACCGCTCTGGAGGCAGAGATACCGCGGCAGCGGTCCCTCGGCGTTGGGCTGCGGGAAGGAGTGACCGGTGGTCGTGACACCCGTTCGCGCCGCGGTGACCGAGTCGTGGACGACGCCAGCACAAACGCCGCGGTCGATGATGGTGACCGGCTTGGTGGTCGAGCCCTCACCATCGAAGGGGAGCGGCGCGAGCTCAGGCCGCCTGACGTCGTCCGTGATGGTCACCGTCTCGCTCATCAGCCGCTCGCCAAAGCGCATGAAGCTGCGATGTTCCAGGACGGAGAGGCCACCGAGGCCGATCAACCCGAGGTACTCGAGCATCTCCGCCGCTGCGTACGGCGAGAGCACCACCTCGTACGTCCCCGGGTCAACCGAGGTCGCGCCCTGGTTGCGCGCGCAGCGATCCGTCACCTCGGTGGCGAGGGCGGGCGCTTGGATGGTCGACGCGTCCGCGGCTTGACGCGCGCCATACGCCGAGCCGTCATCCCCGCGGCACACGGCGATCAGCTCGGCGACGCTGTGGCGCGCGGCGCGCCGCAGGCCAAGACTGCTCACCATGGCGACAGACGTTACGGCGGTCTCATAGGTCCCAAACGCCTTCTGGCCCGCTGCTTCGGCTGCCGCGCACAGCATCGCCACCGTGTCGGCGCGCTCCTCGGGTGTGACCGCCTCGGTCACGTCGCTGTACCCAGTGTCGGTGTCAGCCCCTCCGTCGGGGCGGATGGGATGGACGGGCTCGCCGTGAGGTGAGTGCGAGCGGATCGCCTCGGCCGTGTCGACGAGCGTCTGGGTAGCGTCGTCGCCGACGACCTGCATCTCGCCGACCCCGGACCGGTCGTCACGCACCAGCCGGAGGCGCAGGCGTTGCGTTCGATCTGCGACGTTCTGATGGATCCCACCGTTGGCGAATCGGGTGAGCGCCGTCGCCGATTCGGTGACTGTCACCTCGGCCTCTCCCTGAGCGCTCGCCCTTTCCAGGATGCCGTCAGCGATGGCGAGAAGCTCGTCGTGCGAACGCATCTCGCTGGTCACGCGGGTCGCACCGCAACATCGCGGAATCGGCACGGCGCCGCGCCGTGGCCAACGTGCATCACCTGGCCGGGCTGACCCTTGCCACAGTTGATCACGCCGTACATGTGCCACTCGCTGGACCCGGCCACCGCGTCGCACGAGTTCCAGAACCGCGGGGTGTTACCGCTGTACAGCGGATTGCGTATGAGCTTGGTCCGTCGGCCGTCGCAGATCTCCCAGCCGGCCTGGGTGCCGAACTGGAAGTTGAGCCTGCGGTCGTCGATGCTCCATGAGCGATTGGTCTCGAGGTAGACGCCGTGCTCAGTGGTGGCGATCATCTCCTCGAGACTCGACGTGCCCGGCTCCAGGTTGATGTTGGTCATCCGGATGAGCGGGATGCGGTTCCAGCTCTCGGCGCGCACCGTGCCACCACTGGACTGGTCGAACCGCGCGGCGGTTTCACGCGATGTGAGGTAACCGGTGAACAGCCCTTGGTCGATGAGAAGGGTGCGCTGCGCAGCCACGCCCTCGTCGTCATAGCCGAAGGTGCCAAGCCCTCGCGGGCTGGTCGCATCAGCACTGATGGTGACCGCCTCACTTCCGTAACGGAAGCTGCCGAGCATGTCGGGCATGAGAAACGACGTACCCGCATACGCCGCCTCGAAACCGAGCACCCGGTCGAGCTCGGTCGGATGGCCACATGATTCGTGGACCTGGAGCGCGGCCTGGGTGGCGTCGAGGATCAGGGTCATCCTCCCTTCCGGGCAGAGGTCCGCGCTGAGCAAAGCGATCGCCTCCTCTGCGATTCGCGGGCCGTTGCCGGCAAGGTCCATCTCTTCGATGATCTCCCAACCGCCGGTCAGCTGCTGGCGCCCGAAGCTGTTGGGAAAGCTGCGCGACTGCACCTCACCCTCCGCTGTTGCCGTCGCGTCGAGGCCACCACCGGTCTCGAAGATCGTCTGCTCGATCCGTGAGCCCTCGCTGCTTGCAAACAGCTGATGGTGGCGGACACCCCCGAGTGATCCCTGGCGCGTGGTGACGCCGGGTACGTCCATCGCTGTGTCCGCAGCCAGCAGGAGTTCGATCTTGCGGTCAAGCGACACGCTAAACGGATCGATCCGTACCGGCGTTGTATATTTCGCTGTCACGGCCGCTGCCGGAGCAAGAAGCACGCGATCGACAGCGGTACGGGCTGATGCTCTCGCGATCCTCACGGCTAGCCGAGCAGCAGCCTCAAGTCCCACTGCGTCCGTTCGCTGAGTACCAGCAAAGCCCCAGGCGCCATCGACGATCACTCGGACCCCGGACCCCGCATCCTCGAACTGAGTGACATTGTTGACACGGCCGTTCTTGACGGTCACCGACTGTGTCGTCCGCTCGACGACGCGGCAGTCTGCATACTCTGCGCCGACCGCCTCGGCAGCGTCGAGGAGACGCGCGGCAGTGTCACGCATGGCCCACCCTCAAGGCGATGCTAGAGGGCAAGCTTGGCGGCGATCTCTTTTACCGCCTGCGTGTCGGAGAAAAAGCAGGCGGCGAGGTGCTTGGGATTATTGTCCTTGGGCTCGAAATGAGGATCCTCAGCGGTGCAGATCTGCTGAGCGACCGGGCAGCGGGTGTGGAAACGGCACCCTGACGGCGGGTTGATCGGCGACGGCACGTCGCCCTTCAGCAAAACCCGCTCGCGGCGCATGGTGGGATCCGGAATCGGCACCGCGCTCAACAGCGCCTGCGTGTATGGATGACGTGGGTTGCTATACAGCTCGGCTGCGGAAGCGAGTTCAACGATCTTGCCCAAGTACATGACACCCACGCGGTCGCTGATGTGCTCAACCACCGAAAGATTGTGGGAGATGAAGATGTAGGTCAGCCCGAATTCCTTTTGAAGATCCTTGAGCAGGTTGAGCACCTGGGACTGGATGGACACGTCGAGCGCCGAGACGGGTTCATCCGCAACCACGAACTCGGGCTGGAGCACCAGCGCGCGCGCGATGCCAATGCGTTGCCGCTGCCCACCGGAAAATTCATGCGGATAACGGTTGATGTAGTATTTTCTGAGTCCGACACGGTCGAGTGTTTGCGCGACAATGCGCTCGCGGTCGGGCGCGTGCCGTACACCGAAGTTGTACAGGCCTTCGCCGATGATATCGCCAACCGGAAGGCGCGGGTTCAGAGAGGCGTAAGGATCCTGAAAGATAATCTGCATCTTCGCGCGGTACGGTTTGAGGTCTTTGTAGGCGAGTGATCGCAGGTCGACACCGCGGTAGACCAGCGATCCTGACGTGGCCTCGATGAGGCGGATGAGCAGGCGTCCCATGGTGGTCTTACCACAGCCCGATTCGCCCACGATGCCGAGCGTCTCGCCTTCCTGGATGGTGAAGCTCACGTCGCTCACAGCCTGCACCACCGCTCCGCTACCGGTCAGAGCATTCCCCTTGACTGGAAAGTGCTTCACGAGATGATTGACCTCGAAAAGTGGGGGTCTCTCCGCGCCAGGGGTCGGCGCGGGCTGAGGCGCCGCCGGTGCAGAGGGTGGCGGCGGAGCTTGTGTCACCCAGTCATCTCCTCTGCGAGGGGGCTCGTCGGATCGATCTCAACATCGCCCGCGGTGCGGACTTCGTCCTGCTTGCGCGAGTAGAGGTAGCAGGCGGCCATGTGGTCGGGTTCAACGCTGTCGAGCGCCGGGAATGCCGTGTCACACATGTCGAATCGGTGCGGACATCGCGGGGCGAAGCTGCACCCGGGAGGAAGGTTCAGCGGGTGAGGCACGACACCCTGGATTGCATTGAGCCGCTGGCCGATCTTGTCGCGGGACGGCATCGACGCCAATAGGCCTTGCGTGTAGGGATGCTTGGCTCGCGCGAAGACCTCAAAAACCGAAGCCGACTCGACGATCTTGCCGGCATACATGACCGAGACCTTGTCGGCCGTCTCTGCTATGACTCCGAGATCGTGTGTGATCATGATGATGCCCATGTTCTCGGTGCGCTTGAGCTCGTCGAGCAGCGCGAGGATCTGTGCTTGTATGGTGACATCAAGCGCCGTGGTCGGCTCATCGGCAATTAGCAGTCGCGGATTGCAAGCGAGC
Source organism: Candidatus Dormiibacterota bacterium (assembly GCA_955651875.1). GTDB lineage: Bacteria > Chloroflexota > Dormibacteria > Aeolococcales > Aeolococcaceae > Aeolococcus. Next base: position 8,528 of record CATPAP010000097.1, on the reverse strand, counting down.
GCCATGGCGATCATGACGCGCTGACGCATGCCACCCGACAGTTGATGCGGGTAGTCCTGCACACGCTGTCTCGGCGACGGGATGCGCACCTTCTCGAAGAGCTCGACGATGCGGGCGCGGGCCTGGCGATCGCTGATGCCAAAGTGCCGTGTCAGGCTGTCGCGAATCTGGTCGCCGACCTTGAAGACGGGGTTCAGGGCGGTCATCGGCTCCTGGAAGATCATCGCGATATCGTTGCCGCGTATGTCCTCCATCTCCTCGTCGGAGAGCTCGAGGATGTTGCGGCCCGAGAACATGATGCGCCCGGCGACGGTGCGTCCCGGGTTGCTCAGCAGACGCATGATCGAGAGCGACGTCATGCTCTTTCCGCAGCCGGACTCGCCGACGATCCCGACGGTCTCGCCTGGCTGGACGGTGAAGCTGATCCCGTCGACCGCCTTGACAATGCCGTCATTGGTGAAGAAGTGCGTCCGCAAACCCTCGACCGAGAGCAGCGGCTCCCCGGGAACGAGCTCAGCGCGCGCCGCGCTTCGTGGTAGCTCTAAGAGATTCTCCGGGGGATGCTCGCCGACGAATCCGACCGCGAACGCACCGGCGGTGGAACTGCGGAACTGCAGAGAGACGATGATGATCGCGGCGAGGATGACGTCAAACAAGGCGTACAGGGTGCCCACGAAACCAACGACGAGGGCGGCAACCAGTATCAGCCACTCCAGCGTGAGAAGCCGACGCCGTGAGGGGTTGCTCAACTGCGGCAGGCCGCGCGCGGCCCAGCCGAGCAACCCACCGGCGACAATCGCGATCACGCCGACGAAGAATGCTCCCCCGTTGCCTCCGTTGCCGAACGACAGAATCACCAGCACAAGGCCGCCGATAACCGTCAGCAGCCCCTGCACGGTGGCGATGCCGGCGATGATCCGCAGACCGCGGAGGTCGTCGGCCTCCTCAGCCGCCATCAGCGCTCGAACGACCGCGGGTCGAACGCGTCGCGAAGGGCGTCTCCGACGTAGGCGAAGCACAGCACAGTGATCAGGATCGAGAGCCCGGGCCAGAGTGCGTACAGGAAGTCGTTGTGCGCTGTGGTGGCCGTGTAGCCTCCCTCGAGCAGGGCTCCCCACGTCGCTGTCGGGATGCCGATTCCGAGTCCGAGGAAGGACAGTGCCGACTCGAGGAGGATGGCGCCGACCACCGCGAAGGTTGCCGAGACGATGATCGGGCCGAGCGCGTTCGGAACTATGTGGCGCAGGATGATGCGCATGCGGGTGGTGCCGAGAGCCCGGGCGGCCTCGACGAACTCCTTCTCTCGCAGGCTGAGCACAACCGAGCGGATGATGCGCGACGTCTGCGGCCACGAGATGAAGCCGATCCCGAGGATGACGCCGGTGACCGGCGACAGGCCGGAAGACACCAGGATCTTGCTGACCAGGATGAGCAGGACGATTCCCGGAATGCCGAGCAGCGCGTTGGTGAGCAGCGTGACGACTCCGTCGACGATGCCGGTCACAAAGCCGCTCAAGGCGCCGAGGGCGGTGGCGATGATGATCGTGACGAGCATCGCGAAGAGACCGACTTCGAGCGAGATCTGGCCGCCGAGCAGGTTCCGAGTGAACAGATCGCGCCCGATCTCGTCTGTGCCGAACGGGTGCTGGGCGGAAAGACCCGCGTAGGGGTTGGACGCATCTGGAACGTTGGGCGGCAGGAAGAGCGGCACGAGGAAGCACGACGCCGCGATGATCACGATGACTGCGATGGCCACCAGCGCCACCTTGCGGCTGCGGAACCGGCGCCACACCAGCGAGTAGTACCCCACCTCCTTGGTGGTCTCGAAGTCGACCGCGGATGCGCTGGCGACCTCCGGCCCACCGGGCTGTTGGACGACGGCCGCGGTGTCGACACTCATGCTCGTTTTCCGAACGTTATCCGCGGGTCGGCAAGCGTGTACGCGAGGTCGGCGACGATGTTGCCGATCACCACGAGGCTGGCCAGCACCATCATGATGCCGACCACGGTTATCAGGTCGCCGCTCTCCGCCTGGTTGACGGTGAGCTGGCCCATGCCATGCCAGTTGAACACGAACTCGGTGATGATCGCTCCGGCAAAGAGTTGGGGGATCTCGAGGCCGGCGAGCGTGATGATGGGCAGCAACGAGTTGCGGAACGCGTGCCGCATGATCACCGCCCAGCCGGAGAGCCCCTTCGCCCGGGCCGTTCGGATGTAGTCCTGCCCGAGCACGTCGAGCATGGCGCTGCGCGTGTAGCGCGCGTCCTGCGCGATGCCCTGTACGGCGAGCACGATGACCGGAAGCACGAGGTGCCAGGCCAGGTCACCGATGCCGGTCTGCTCACCGGTGTGCTGCCCGCCCACCGGGAAGATCGCCGAGTGGCCGAGCTGGATGGGGAGGATGGCGAAGACGTAGATGAGCATCGACCCGAACCAGTAGTTCGGCAGCGAGATCCCGAAGAACGAGAAGCTCGTCACGAAGGTGTCGATCTTGCTGTACGGCCTGACCGCGCTGATGACGCCGACCGGGATCGCGATGAGCATCTGCACCACGTATGCGGTGCCCAGGAGGATCGCGGTGGGCCCGATGTGGGTGATGATCGCGTCCCATACCGTCTGGCTCAGCGCGGTTGAGTATCCCAGGTCCGGCGGGATGGCAATCAGCTGGTTGAGGTAGGTGAGGAACTGCACGTACACGGGACGGTCGATACCAAGCACGTGCCTGAGGTTGGCGATGTGCTCGGGTGTTGCACCGCGGACGTTGAGAAGGTGCGAGTACCACTTCTCACCGGGGATCGCGTTGAGCACGAAGTAGACGAGGGTGACGATGAGGAGGACGGTGATCGCACCCAGCACAAGGCGACGGATGAAGTAGCGCAGTCGCGGCCCCATCCACTCCGCGGCCATGAACATGACCGTGCCGACGTCGGCGAGAAGGAGCAGCTTGTGCAGCGCATCGCGGCCGTTGTCGGGGACCTGCCCGGTGCTGTCCAGGGCGTTGGCGCCGAAGAACCAGAGCAGGTTGGCGGCGACGACGGCGGCGATGATGATGAGGAGCCGCGTCGGAATCCGCGGCAGCGCCCCTGCCGACGGGCGGCGGGTACCGACTAGGGTTGCCATGGCGCCGAGCCCTCCGAACCGTCGTCGCCGCAGAGGAGCGCGACCCTCCCGCGGGTGCCTGAGTATAGCAACGGCCGACCCCACACAGCCCTTGTTCGCATTGCCAAATCCGAGGCGCCGGACCGGCACGCGGCCACCGCTCCCTGTCCGCCGACAGGGGCTGCGACTGGACCTCGTGTCCGGCTCATCGCAATCCTCCCCGGGAAACCAAGAGGGCCCCGGTTTCCCGGGGCCCTCCAACTGACAATGTTGCCTGCCGGGGCCTATGCCTGGCAGTTGCCTCCGGTGCAGAACCAGTCGTAGGAGTTGTAGTCCCACACATTGTCGTTGTCACGCAGACCCTGCAGCTTGGTGCTGTAGCTGTCGACCGTGACCTGCTGGAAGAGCGGGATCTCCGGGATCGTAGCCGCCAGGATCTTCTGAGCGTCCCTGTAGAACTTGGTGCGCTGGGCGAGGTCCACAGTGGTCCGAGCGTTGTCGAAGTCCGCGTCCACCTTGGGGTTGTTCATACCGGTGGTGTTCTGCCCGTTGCCGCTGTTGGCGGTCGACGGGATCTGGTTTTGCTTCGGGCAGGTGCCACCACAGTCAGCGTGGTACGCGGAGTACCAGCTGTCCGCCTCGGCCGGAGAGCTGGTCGTGTTGGTGTACATGCCCAGGTCGAAGTTGTGGGTGTAGAGCGGGCCGCCGTCGGCGAAGGTGCCGAAGAAGGCGCCCGACTTGAGGTTCGCGTAGGGGGTGGCCACATTGATGCCGATCGCGGCAAGGTCGTTGGCGACCAGGACCTCCGTCGCCTCACGAGAGGGGTTGCCCAGAGTGGTGCCGATGGTGACCTTGATGCAGCTCCCGTCCTTGAACTTGCGGTACGGCATGCCGTCAGGAGCGTTGCCGCAGCTGGCGCTGCGGGTGTAGCCCGCGTCGTCGAGCAGCTTGTTCGCACCCGCCTTGTCGTAGTGGGTGGTCGGGAGGCTCGGGTCGTCGATGTACTCGATGCCGAGGTACATGAACCCGTCCCGCGGGATGCTCGTCTTGCCGGAGGCCTGGTTGTCGACGATCGCCTGGCGGTTGATGCCCTCGAGCATCGCCTTGCGGATCGTCAGGTCGGCGGTGTACGGGCTCTTCTTCGCGGCCGGGTTGTTGCAGAGGGCGCCGTCGTTGGCGCAAAGGTTGAGGTCGATCTTCTCAGCGCCGCTGTCCGGGATCGTCTGCACCTTGAGCTTGGGGCTCGAGGCGGTCGACGCCGTGATCAGGCCCTGGAGGTTGTAGAGGCGCATGTCGAAGGCCATGTCCACGTCCCCCGCCTTGGCCCCGTTGACCTCGGAGGTCAGATCGCTCTCGATCTTGAAGACCAGCTTCTGGATGTGGGGAAGGTGTGCCTTGTTCCAGTAGTGCTGGTTGATGACGTAGACGATCTCCTTGCCCTGGGTGTAGCTCTGGAAGACGTACGGGCCGGTGCCGTCGATTGCCAGGTCGAGGGTGGCGGTGCCCTTGAACGCCGCCGGGTTGGCCGACGTGAAGTCGAAAGTGTTGATCTGCTTGTTGACGGCGGTGCCCGCGGCGAGCGCCTTGTCGAGGACGGACGCCGGCATGATGCCGTAGGCGCCCGAGCCGTTGCCGAGGAACGGGGCGTAGACCGCCTTGTAGTCGACCGTCGCCGTGTAGTTCGTAGTGTCCGGGGTGCACTTGATCGTCTGGTCCCAGCCGGTGGTGCTGAGCACAGCGGTCGGGTTGGTGTTCCCGTACTTCAGGTAGTAGAACTGGAAGGTGTCACAGACGTCGTTGGGCCCGAAGGTGCTGCTGTCGTGCCACTTGACGCCCTGGCGCAGCTTCCACGTCACGCACATCTTGGCCTGCGGGTTGGCGCAGCCGCTGGTCTTGACGTCGCCGTTGGCGCTCGTCGGGACCTCGGTGGCGAGGTCGGGCGCCCAGTAGTCGGCGAGCGACTTGGCGCTGCTGGTCTCGTTCGCGGAGCGGTACCAGAGCAGACCCTCGGCAACCGGCGCGTCGATGAGATACGAGAAGGTGAGGCTGTCGGTGATGCCGGCGGCGAGGAAGCTGCTCGGCTCCTGCCAGACGCCCAGGTTGAGCGTGCCTCCGGCAACTGCGTTGGGGTTCTGGGTCGCCGCCGCTGGGGCGCCGGAGCTGGAGCTCGAGCCGCCACCACCGCACGCAGCGATGAAGAGACTGACGACGCCGACGGTTCCCCACAACCGGCGTCCGAATCGCGATTTGCGCATGCGCACTCTCCCTGTTGTCGGCGCTCCGACCCGTTTCCACCGACCGGAGGGCACGGTGGCTCCCGGCGGACTGCCATTCTGCGCGGGAGCTTACCTGTGCGCATCACCCGATGGGGTGATCTTTGCCCGAGTCGGGCGAGATTGGCGCGGTGGCGCCCTCGCCGCACTGGGTATTCGTCGGAGCACCTCTATACTCGCTTTCTCGTGTGATCGGGTGAGGTTGCCTGTGAAATTCCCGCGGCGGCTCGTCCTGGACCCGCGCCACCGCTTTCGCGATCGGTTGCTGGCGGGCATGATCGTGGTCGCACTGCTCCCGCTCGGTGTCTTCGGCCTCCTGGTGGCGGCTGACCTGGGCGGGATCACCAGCCGGACCGTCGACGAGGCCCACCGGACCATCCGCGTCGACCTGGAGGGCCGCCAGCAGACAGCCGTCAGCGACCACGCCAGGCTGGCCGACGCCCACATGGCCGCGATCGCCGCCGAGGTGCGCCAGCTTCGGGACGCCATGAGCCGGGCTCTCGCCGCCACCCCGCCGACCGCCGCGCTGACCAGCCCGCTCATCCCCGACGGCGCGGCGGAGTACACCGCCACCGGCGCCAGTGCCCCGGACACCCTGATGGTGCGGTCCGGTGAGGAAGCCGCGTCCGCGCAGCCGGCCGCGGCGGCCACTTCACTGGCCAACACCATGGTCGGCCTTCGCCATGCCTATCCCGAGGTGGAGACGGCGTGGGTGATGCGCCGGAGTGTCGGCATGCTCTTCACCGTCCCGGGCTTCGACGTCGCCGGCGCCCTCGCCGCCCGCCGGATCAACCCGACACTGCCCCAGATGCGGGGCGCCCAGGACGTCTTCGCCGCGTCGCAGTCGCGCATGGCGACGTCCGACGAGAGTTCGGCGGACTGGGTCCAGCCCGGCGGATCGCCGCCGCCGCAGGGGCCCTACTGGACCGATGCCTACCCGACCATGGAGCACGGCAACAACGGCATCACCGCCTGGTTGCCGCTCGCCGACGGCGACACCTTCGTCGGGGTCGACCTCTCGCTCGCCCAGCTCACCGACGACATCCTCTCCACTCCGGTCAGCGACGCCGCCGCGGCCGACACGCTGCTACTGAGCAGCAGCAACATGGTCCTCGCCGGCGTGGGCAACCTCCAGCGCGACTTCAGCCTTCCACCGGACGCCAGCGGCGCGTTCCTCCCCGTAACGGCAGGCTCGGGCTTCGCGAACGGCCTCCACGGCGTGGAGAGGACCGGCCGGTTTGCGGTCCTCCAGGCTCAGATCGGCGGCAGCGCACGAGAGTTCACCGCCGCCCCGCTGTACACGAGCCACTGGCTGCTGGCGACGGCCGTGCCGGTCAGCGACTTCGAGCCCGACCTGGCGGCCCTCACCCGGGGGGTCGACAGCGGCATCCACGGCCTCTACCTGGAGGCGCTGCCGCTGCTCTTCCTCTTGCTGGTGCTCGCCTTCCTGCTCGCCACCGTGCTGGCGCGCCGGCTGGTGCTGCCCGTCCGCGCGCTCACCATGGCGGCGGGGCGGCTTGCCCAGGGACACACCGACGAGGCGGTTCCCCCACAGGGCTACGACGAGGTCGGCGGCCTCGCCGACTCCCTCGAGCGCATGCGCAGGGACATCAACGGCTCGCGCGACGCCATCCTCGCCGCCTCGCGTGAGCTCGAGGAGAGGGTGACGACGCGCACCCGCGAGCTTCGGGCGCGCAACGACGAGCTGGTCGCGCTCAACGAACTGGCCAGCTCGCTGACCCGGTCGCTCAACCCCGACGAGATCATCCGCGACGCGCTGAGCGCGCTCCGGGCCATCGTGCCGGCGAGTGACGCTCGCGGTTACCTCATGCGCGGCGGCAGGCTGTGCGCGGTCGGGGCCGGAGCCGAAGCCGCGGCGACGCTGGACCGCGGCCTCGCCGACGTGGCCGAGCGGTCGGTGAAGGACGAGGCGCTCATCGACCAGGTCGAGGATCGCGAGCGGGTGATCGCGGTTCCGCTCACCGGGGGCGAGGACGCGCTCGGCGCGCTGGTCGTGCGCACGGGGCGGCGCCGGCCCTCGGAGCAGACGCTGCGGCTCTTCCGGGCCATCGGTGACCAGGTCGGCCTGGCCCTGCGCACCGCCGCGCTCTCCGCGGAGAGCCAGAAGACGGCCGTGCTCTCCGAGCGCGCCCGCCTCGCCCGCGAGATCCACGACACCCTCGCCCAGCAGCTCACCGCCGTGGCGCTGCAGCTCGAGGCGGCCGACGGCCTCGTCGGCCGCGACCGAGGCCGCGCCCGGGCGGCCCTCGACATCGCCCGCGACATGGCACGGTCCGCGCTTCAGGAGGCGCGGCGGTCGGTGTGGGACCTGCGGCCGACCCCGCTGACAGCAACCGGGCTGGTGGCTGCGCTCGCCGCCGAGGTCGACCACTGGCGCGAGCGCAGCGAGATCGCGGCCACATTCCGAGCCGACGGCATCCGCCGCCCGCTGTCGCTGAGCCCGACCGCCGAGGTGGCCCTGCTCCGCATCCTCCAGGAGGCCCTCACCAACGTGGCCCGCCACAGTGGCGCCAAGCTGGTGGCGGTGCGCCTCGACCGTTTCGACGACGCGGTGCGGCTGACGGTGGAGGACGACGGCGCCGGCTTCGTGACCGCGCGCGACGCCAGGGAGGGATCGTTCGGCCTAGTCGGCATGGCCGAGCGCGCCCGCCTCGCCGGTGGCCGGCTGACGGTGACCAGCACGCCCGGGAAGGGAACCACCCTCGCGGTCCAGGTGCCGCTCGGCGAGTCGGTGGCGGTGTCCGCGTGATCCGCGTGCTCGTCGCCGACGACCACCCGGTGGTTCGCCAGGGCATCTGCACCATGCTCGAGCTCGAGGACGACATCGAGGTGGTGGCCCGGGCCGCCGACGGCGAGGAGGCCGTGCAGCTGGCCCGCGAGCAGCACCCCGACATCACCCTGCTCGACGTCCAGATGCCGCTGCTCGATGGCATCGAGGCGCTGCGGCGGATCCGCGCCGAGGATCCGGAGGCTCGGGTCATCGTGCTCACCACCTATCGCAACGAGGACTACATCTTTCCCTCTCTCCGGGCGGGGGCGCGCGGCTACCTCCTCAAGGACGCCTCTCGCGAGGAGCTCGCCGAGGCGATCCGTGCCGTCGCCGCCGGCGAGTCCCTGCTCGACGCGGAGTTGGGC
>CATPAP010000096.1 GCA_955651875.1 Candidatus Dormiibacterota bacterium | reverse complement strand
GGCCCCACGCGGCCGACGGTCAGCTGGCTCACGGCTGGATTGTGGCGCCTGTTACTGCACGGACGCCGCCCCTGCGCGGCCCGACACTAGACTGGATTGGCGTGATCACCCTGTCAACCTGAGGTCAACCGAGTGATGCCAGCCCGCCGCGCGGCCTTCGCCGTGGCGTGTGCATGCGTGGTCCTCCCCGCGTGCGGGTCGCCGGCGGCATCGTCGACCGCCGCGACCGACCCGGCGAGCGCCTCGGCGTCTCCGCCGGCGGGAACACCGGTGACCACGGCAAAGTTCTCGACGGTCGTGCCGGCGGGCTGGACCAACAAGCTCGACGACTCCGCCGAGGTGCAGAAGTTCAGCGGCAACGGCGAGGTCGAGTTCCTCGTCGAGCAGGGGCCCCCAGGCCAGGTGCAGCAGGGCATCAACGATGTCACCGGCAACATCAACATCCTCCTGCTGGCCACACCCGTGCCCGACGACCAGGTGGCGGCATACCTGCAGAGCGTGTCCACCACCGGCGCCACCAATCTCAGCTCGCCGCGGTCGTTCACGATCGACGGCGCAACCGGGGCGCTGATCACCTATGACCGTGACATCCAGGGCACGTCGGGTGAGAGCCAGGACATGATCGTCAACCACGGCGGCGACACCTTCGACATCGTGCTCACCACCTCGCAGTTCGCGTTCACCGAGCAGCAGCCCGGCCTGCAGGCGGTGCTGGCCGACTGGCGCTGGACGCCCTGAGCGGCGAGGCCGGCATCGGGTTGCGTGGCGCGTGCACCGCACCGGCCTGACGGCCGGTCGTTCCCGCTGCGCTGCGGCCGCCACTTTCTGCCACGATCGGGCGCGTGCTCATCATGATGAACGCGCAGGCTACGCCGGCAGAGATCGCCAACGTCGTGGCGCACGTGCGCGCGCGCGGCTACAGGCCGATCGAGCTCCCCGGCGCCGACCGCCTCGCCATCGGCGTGCTCGGCAGCAACCCGGCGGCCATCCGCGACGCCGTGGTGGCGCTGCCCGGCGTCATCGCCGCCATCCCCGTGAGCAAGCCGTACAAGATGGTAGGTTTGGAGTGGCACCCCGAGCGCTCCGTCGTCGCCGTCGGCGGTGTGGCCATCGGTGGCGGCTCATTGACGGTTGCAGCCGGCCCGTGCGCGGTTGAGAGCGAGCAGCAGTTGGTGGCGACGGCCACAGGCGTTGCCGCCGCAGGCGCGAGCCTGCTCAGGGGCGGCGCCTACAAGCCGCGCAGCTCGCCCTACTCGTTTCGCGGTCTGGGTGCCGAAGGCCTCGACCATCTGCGCCGCGCACGTGAGATCACCGGGCTGCCGGTGGTCACCGAGGTGCTCGCTCCCGCCGATGTCGCGCTGGTCGCCGACGCCGCGGACATGCTTCAGGTGGGCACGAGGAATGCGCAGAACTTCAGCCTGCTCGAGGCCGTGGGCGAATCCGGCAAACCGGTACTGCTCAAACGGGGACTCAGCAACACCGTCGAGGAATGGCTTCTCAGCGCCGAGTACGTCGTGGCTCACGGCAATCCCGACGTGGTCCTCTGCGAGCGGGGCATCCGCACGTTTGAGACCGCCACCCGGAACACGCTCGACCTCTCCGCGGTGCCGCTGGTGCAATCACTGTCGCACCTGCCGGTGATCGTCGACCCGTCGCACGCCACCGGTCATCGTCACCTGGTTCCCGCGATGGCACTGGCCGCTGTGGCGGCGGGGGCGGACGGGTTGCTCGTCGAGGTACATCCCTCGCCGGACGATGCGCTGAGCGATGGGCCGCAGTCACTGACGCTCGAGCAGTTCAGCCAGTTGATGAACGACGTGCGCCGCCTCGTCACCGCATTGCGACACGAGCTTGTTGGTGGACCGTCACACGGGCCGGGGTAGGATCACCCCACGCCCAGGCGCGTACAACCATGCCACTGTTTCGACGCCGACCCACCGCATTCGCGTCTCCAATCGGAACGCTGTCATGTTCGGAGCACGGCTGCCGCAACGCCACGGCAACCACCTGCGCCTACCGCGACCGTCGTGGCCGCAGCTGCGAGGCGGCCTTCTGCCCCGAGCACTCGTCGATGGAGCGCGGGGTCGCGTACTGCCGCCGCCATGCCAGCACGATCAGCGCCCTCGGCACGACGACATTGACCGCTGGGCTCCCTGACCTGGAGAACCGATCGCCCTCGCTAGTGAGCTGGGTTGCCGATGAGCTCACGGCGGACATCGAGGATCTTCTTCGTGCCACATCGCGCGAGGGCGAGACGGTGAAGACCGAGCACGAGGTGGCGGTCATCTTCGATCATCAGCGCCGCCGCCGGTGGCAACGAAGCTGGAAGCTCGTCGAGGCGACCGGCATCAGCCTCACCGTCGCGCTGAGCGTCGGCGAGGACGAGGACGACGCGCTCATCAGCGTGCGCGTCGGCTCCAACGTGATCGCGCGGGGCGTGCCGCCATGGATCCTTCGCCGCCGCGCCGGGCTTGGCGCCGGTGGCCAGGTCGACAAGGACCAGCGCGAGCTTTTCCACCGCTTCTTCCTCAACCACATCGCCGAAGCCATCGCAATTCAGCGCTCCACGGACAGCACCCTGAGCGCTTGAGGGGCTGCCTCCATGCGGTCATCCGGCGGCGACGCGTGCTCCGATCACGTCGAGGAGGGGTGCGATCAGCTGCGCCGAGGTGACATCGGCCCCGCTGACACGGCCCGGAACGGTCGACCGGCTGGCGACCTCGTCGAGGATGGACAGCGCGCCCGGAGTATCGACGTCGTCGTCGATGCAGGCCATGAAATCGTCGTAGACACCCTGCGCATCAGTTGCCGTGAACTGTGGACCAATGTCCATCGCGGCCAAGTAGGCGCTCCATCGTGACTGTGCGCGCGCCAGCTCCCCAGGGTCGTACTCCCACGCCGTGCGGTGATGGTGGGCGCACAGCAAGAGCCGAATGGTCGCCGCCGGGACGTGGTCGAGCAGCTCGCGCACGTAAACCAGGTTGCCGAGCGACTTGCTCATCTTCTCGCCCTGGTAGCCGACCATGGCGACGTGCACCCAGTGGCGCACATAGGGGTGCACGCCCGCAGCCTCGGCCTGGGCGATCTCCGATTCATGGTGCGGATAGATGAGGTCATCGCCGCCGCCGTGGATGTCGATGGGGAGCTCGAGCTCGATGGCCGACAGAACAGTGCACTCGATGTGCCACCCGGGGCGACCATCGCTCCACGGCGATGGCCACCGCGGTTCGTCGGGGAGCGATGGCTGCCAGAGTACGAAGTCCAGGGGGTGGCGCTTGCGCGGATCATCGGGGTTGCCGCCGCGCTGCCGGGAAAGGCTCAGCATGGCCATGGGATCGAGGCCACTGAGCGACCCGTAGCGCGGGCGGCTGGCGACGTCGAAATACACCCAGCCCTCCACCCTGTACGCTGCGCCGCGGTCGACCAGACGGAGGATCCATTCGACCATCTCGTCAATGTGTTCACTGGCGCGCGGCGCGGCATCGACGTCGAGCAGGCCGAGGTCGGCCATGTCCCGCTCGAAGCCGCGCGTCTCGCGGTCACCGAGTGCTCGATAGTCGACGCCGCGGTCTCGCGCCACGCGCAGGATGTCGTCGTCGACGTCGGTCACGTTGCGCACGCTGCGAACGTTGATTCCGTCGGCCCACAGGCGGCGTGCGATGACGTCGAACGTGTGGTACGTGAACGCGTGACCAAGATGGCCGCCGTCGTACGGAGTGATCCCGCAGACGTACAGGCCGATGCGGCCGTCGCGCGGGATCAGCGGTGCCACCGCTCCGGTTGCCGTGTCGAAGAGTTGCACGTCGGCAGAATTGTAGGGAGCCGCCGCCGCGCTGCGGCAATCACTGCGAGAGGCCGGCAAGCTCTACCCGGGCTGCATCGAGCGCGGTGCGCGTGTCGGCGAAGCTGGCGCGCGCCATCGCCTCGTCAAAGGTGAGCCATTCCGCCTCGTCGATCTCGGCCTGCTGCGGCGTGAGCGCCGCGCCGGCTGTCGTGGTGATGAGAAAGTTGTGCACCAGCTTGAATTTCAACGTGCCGCCCCGGCGGTACACGTACTCTGACGGCGGTAGCTCCGCAACGATCGTCAGGGATCCGGGGAGAAGGCCGCACTCTTCGGAGATCTCGCGGATCGCAGCCTGCTGCGCCGATTCGCCGGCCTCGACGTGACCCTTCGGCAATCCCCAGTACCTCCCAGCGCGAACCAGGCACACCTCCCAGCTCGTGCCTGCAGGGCGGGCAAGCACGCCACCTGCGGAGATCTCGTTGGGCCGGCGAATCGGCATCGCGGCAGCGTAGCCGGACGGCCGGACTGCGGAAACCCCGATGCTATGATCCGCTGTCCGCGGCCCCGTGGTGTAGCCTGGCCTAACACGCCACCCTGTCAAGGTGGAGATCGTCGGTTCGAATCCGATCGGGGTCGCCACCTCTGCCGGAGGAGCTCCTAGGGCCAGTCGGGTGCCACGAGCAGGCGGCGCAGGCGGTCGATTCGCTGCGCATCGAGACCAAGCCCGCGGAGCAGATCAGCCACACCGCCGTGTTCGGACTCGATGCGCGCAACGGTCTCCACCATCGCCTCACGGCGCACGGTGAACATGCGATCGGCCAGCGTCTCGTCCATGCCCCTGTCCACCGCGCTGACACGGTCGCGGGCAAGCATCTCGGCGAGCTGCACGCCGCTCAGCGCGTAGTCGTCGGCGACGGCGTCGACACCGACTCCCGCGAGGCGGAGCACGAGGGCAACCACCACCCCGGTGCGGTCCTTGCCTGCGTGGCAGTGGACGAGCACCGGCACCGCCGCGGAGTCGGCGATCGCCGCCATCGCCGCGGCGATGCCCGCTCCGAAGTCGCGCAGCCACCACGTGTAGACATCGGCGGCCGTGACCATGCCGGCGGGGAACTCGTCCTCGTCGGTGAAGATCGGAGCGTGCACGCAGCGCAGGCCGGGGAGGTCGAGCAGCGGGTTGGGCCGGCCCTCGCGCTCGGAGTCGGTGCGCAGGTCGACAACTGTGCTGACCCTGTGGGCGGCGAGCGCGTCCCGTCCGGTGGCGCTGAGCCGGTGCGGTGAATCGCTCCGCAACAGCCGGCCGTGACGGGTCAGCCCTCCGGATTCAATTGGTAGGCCACCGAGGTCGCGCAGGTTGATGAGCCCCTCGATATGCAGCGCGCCGGACGGTTCGGTGACCACGCGTCCAGCCTAGCAGAGCCCTAGAAGCGCACCGACTCGCGCCAGGTGCGGAGCACATCGGTATCGCCATCCACAGTGAGGCCGTCGGCGCCACGGCGATTCATGGCCAGTGCAAAAACGTCACTCGCCGGTCCGCGCACGGTGCAGTCGCCGCCTGACCCTCCGCGCTGCACGCCGAG
>CATPAP010000095.1 GCA_955651875.1 Candidatus Dormiibacterota bacterium | reverse complement strand
GGGCACGCGCCGACCTCGTCGGCAAGCACGTCATCCTGCCGCTCACGGGTCGGCGCGTGCCCATCGTCGCGGACCAGGCGGTGCAGCCCGAGTTCGGCACCGGCGCCCTCAAGGTGACCCCGGCCCACGACCCCACCGACTACGACATCGGCGAGCGCCACGGTCTGCCGATGATCTCGGTCATCGCCCTCGACGGGACGATGGACGTGCCCGACCTCGCGCAGTTCCACGGCCTGCCCGTCGACGAGGCGCGGGCGGTGCTGACGGCTGCGCTGCGCGCCGAGGGCGCGGTGGTCGGGGAAGAGGAGTACGTCCACGAGGTCGGTCACTGCGACCGCTGCGGAAGCGTGCTCGAGCCACTCATCAGCGCGCAGTGGTGGGTGCGCATGCGCGAGCTCGCCGCGCCCGCCATCGCGGTGGTGGAGGAGGGTGGCACGCAGTTCCACCCGCGCCGCTACACCGACGTGTACCTGGCGTGGATGCGCCACGTCCGCGACTGGTGCATCAGCCGGCAGATCTGGCTGGGCCACTCGATCCCGGTGTCGACCTGCGCCAACGGGCACACCTTTGCGTGGATCGAACCGCCCACCGCTTGTCCGGAATGCGGCAGCATCGAACTGCAGAACGACCCCGACGTGCTCGACACCTGGTTCAGCAGCGCGCTCTGGCCCTACGCAATCTTCGGCTGGCCCGGGGACACGCCCGACCTGCGCCGCTTCTACCCGACCAATATCTGCGTCACCGCGCGCGACATCATCTTCCTGTGGGTGGCGCGGATGATCTTCACCGGGCTGCGCTTCACCAGGCACGCTCCGTTCTCGGACGTGATCATCACCAGCACCGTGCAGGCCGCCGACGGCACGCGCATGAACAAGTCGAAGGGCAACGCCGTCGACCCCCTGGTGATGATCGAGGACCATGGCGCCGACGCGGTGCGCGCCTGGGCGGCGGCGGTCGGCACCGGCGGCCAGGACGTGCGCTTCAACAAGGAGCGCATCGAGAGCTACCAGCGCTTCGCCAACAAGATCTGGAATGCGACGCGCTTCCTGGTGAGCCGCCTCGACGACGGCAGCGAGCGCATGGCCGCCCCGGCTGACGACCCTGAACTCGACGACCTTCTCCCCGAGGACCGCTGGATGCTGTCACAGGTGGCCGAAACCATCGAGGCGGTGGACGCTGCGCTGGCCAGCTACCGCTTCCATGAGGCCATGGAGCGCCTCTACGAGGTGACCTGGCACTCGTTCTGCGACTGGTACGTCGAGATGATCAAGTCGCGGCTGCGCGACGACGCTCCGGCTCGCTCGCGTGACGCCGCCGCGCACACCGCCATCACCACCCTCGACGTGCTGCTCCGCCTGCTCCATCCGTTCATGCCGTTCATCACCGAGGAATGCGCGCAGCGGCTGCCCAATCCTGCGCCCACATTGCAGCAGCGCGACTGGCCGGTGGTGGCGCCGGGATGGCGCGACGGGCTCGCGGGACAGCACCGCGCCGCCGTCGACGAGCTGCTCGCGCTGGTGCAGCGGGTGCGTGCGCTCCGTGACGAGAGCGGCGTCCCCCGCGATGAGCGCCACCGCCTCCAGCTCCGCGGCGGAGACCCGGGGGTCAGCGCGGGCGAACGCGAGCGGCTGGTGACAGCGCTGGTGCCCGTCGACGTCGTCGACGGCGAGCTCGAGGGTGGCGTGTCAGTGGTCGCGGGAGCACTCGAAGGTCGCTACCACCTCGTTGTCGACGAGCGCCGGCGCGCTCGCGCGCAACGCCGCGCTGCCGAGTTGCAGGTGATCATCGAGCGGCTCAAGGGTCGGCTCACCAATGTTGCCTTCACCACCCGGGCCAGGCCCGAGGTCGTCAACGACGCGCGTCGCCGCCTCGAGGAGGCACAGCGCGAGCAGACAGCCCTGCGCACAGATGAAGAACCATGATGAGGGGAGTGCTCGCCGACACCGTGTCAGTGCTCGTCGTCGGCATCATCGCGCTCGTCGGCTACGTCGCGATCCTATGGGTGGCAACAGCGTTCTTCGTGTGGCGCGACGCGCGCCGGCGGTCGTCGTCGGCGATGTTCCAGCTGCTCGCGCTGCTGCTCGGGTTCGTGCCGCCGTTCCTGGGAGCGCTCGTCTACCTGGTGATCCGCCCCCCCAGGACGCTCGACGAGGACCGCGCCCTCGCCCTCGAGGAGCAGTCGCTGCTCGACCTCGAGAACGACGCCAGGGCGATGCGGCCGTGTCCCTCGTGCGGCAAGGAGATCGAGGCTGATTTCATCGTCTGCCCGTACTGCCGCACCCAATTCGCACGGCGCTGCACCGCGTGCGACCGCGTGCTCCGCCTAGGCTGGGCCGTCTGCCCCTACTGCGCCGAAGAGGTGGGACACGCACCGGTGGGCCGCGTCACGCGCACCGGCTGAGCGGCCGCCATGCTGAGCGCCGGCCTGCGGCTCGTGCTGGCTGCGGCCGCGCCGCTCGTCGGGGCCGCGCTCGTGTACGAGCTGCGCCGCCACCGTCGCGCCAGCCTGGCCATCGCGGTGGCCGCCATCGCCGCCTGCGCCGCGCTCACCCTGAGCGTGGTGACGGGGGTGTCGGGGGGCGGTTCCCTGGAACGGAGTCTCGGCACAGCCATCCCCGGGGTCGACCTCACCGTCCGCGCCGATTCAGCGTCGGTGGAGATCATCCTCATCGCCTGCCTCGCCGCCCTGCTGGCCGCTCCGCGCCACCGTGACGACGGCGAGCAGCTCGCCGGAACCCTGCTCTGCCTTGCCGGCACCGCCGTCGTCGCCGCGGGCGGCAACCTCGTGCTCGTCGCCGGCGGCGTCGAGGTCATCGCCGCCGGGACACTGCTGCTGCGCGGCCGGCGCGGCCCCGGAGCACGGTCGGCCGCGGTGCTCGCCACCCTGCTCGGCGCGGCCGGGCTGGCGCTGATGGCCGCTGCCGCCCAGCTGGTGGCCGTAGCCGGGACGAGCGACCTCGCCTTCGTCCCGGCGGGCGCGATCGGCGGCGCGCTCGCGGTGCCCTGGGCCCTGAGCGGCGCCGCCTTGCTCATCTCACCCGCGATTCCCGGCGAGGGAGCGTGGCCGGCCCGCGACTGGGCGGCGATCGCGGCCGTGCCGGCGGGGTTCCTGGTGCTCCTCCGCCTCCAGGAGACGGCCGGCGCGCAGCTGCCCGGCAACGCCGCTGTCACCCTGGCGATCAGCGGCGCGGCGGTGGCGGGTGCCGCCGCCTACACGGGGC
>CATPAP010000094.1 GCA_955651875.1 Candidatus Dormiibacterota bacterium | reverse complement strand
CGTCGTGCCCGACATCCTTGCCAACGCCGGAGGCGTGACGGTCTCGTACTTCGAGTGGGTGCAGGACCTGCAGTCCTTCTTCTGGGAAGAGGGGGAGATCAACAAGCAGCTGGAGCGCATCCTGCGGCGAGCCTTCGTGCAGATGTGCGAGCACGCCGATCTGCACGGTGTGTCGCTCCGCCTCGGTGCCTACCTCGTGGCAGTAAAACGGGTTGCCGACGCCACCGCGGTCCGTGGCATCTACCCCTGATCCGCCGGCCCGGGAAGGCAACCTGGGCGGGTCGGACCTGGGCTCTGACTATGCGGTCGGAGCACCGATACGCGAGGGATGGGGCGGCGTCATCCGCGACGGCCGATACCTCCGCACCGGACACCGCGTCACCATCGAGGACATCCGCGCCGATCTTGGCTCCAGACCGGGCGTGGTCGAACGCCTCGCCCAGATCGGGCGCGACGCGGCGCCGCTGCGCGACCCCAACGTCCTGGCGGTGTACGACCTTGTCGATGACGGCACCGGCCGCTACCGCCTCGTCGCTGAATGGTCTGAGGCGCCGACCCTGGCGCAGCGCTTGCGCCGCGGCGGGGTCTCGGCCGAGCAGGGCGTCGCGATCGTCGACGATGTGCTCGCCGGGCTTGCCGCCCTCCACGGCGCGGGCGTCTTTCACGGTCATGTCGGGCCGGACACCGTCGTGGTCGAAGCGGGCGGCCGCGCCCGGCTGGCCGAGCTCGCCGTCTGCGCCGCCGCCGCACCGAGCGGCGCCGGCCCCGCCACCGACGTGCGCGACGCGGCGAGCCTCGGGCTGCACCTGCTGCGCACGGCGGGGGGACGACTCGACGCCCTCCGCCGGGTGCTCGACGGCGCGGTGACGGCGGGATCCGGCGACGCCGCAGGGCTCAGGGAGGAGGTCGCGGCAGCTGCCGTCGCCGCGCTGGGAGCCGGCTGGCGTGATCGCGTGGCGACCCCGGCCGCCCGGCGCGGCGGGCGTCGCCGGCCTCGCGTGCTCATCGTCGCCCTGCTCGCCCTGGCGGCCGTGGGTGCCGGTGTGGCAGCGGGGCTGCTGTTCATCGGGAACCATCCGGGTGGCACGACCTCGCCCGGGCCGCTGGTCATCGGCACCGACGCATCCCTGAACGTCAATCCCGCTAAAGGTGGTTGCAACACCACCTTCGTGTTCGTGGCTCGCGGCTCGCTGAGCGGGGTGGGCACGTTGGTGTACCGGTGGGAGCAGAGTGACGGCGCGGTGAGCTTGGACACTTCGCTCCCCATTGGCCCAGCCGAGGGTGCCTTCCAGCTCACGCAGGCGTGGCGCCTGCAGGGATCGCAGACGGTCAACGGCAGCATGACTCTGCACATCGTCAAGCCGATTGATCGCAAGATTGCGCAGACGTTCCGCTACGTGTGTCCGTGACCGCCTGGCGACGGCTGGGGACCAGGAATCCCCTGCCTGCGGGAGCGCTGACCGTCGGTGGCGGGCTGCTGCTCGCCGGCGTCTGCACCTACGCGTTCCTCGCCATCGCCGGTCACGCGCTGACGCCGGAGCGGTACTCGGCGTTCGCGGGCTTCTGGGCGCTCCTCTTCGTGGTGGCGCCGGGCATCTTCCTCCCGCTCGAGCAGGAGCTCGGCAGAGCCATCGCGGCGCGACGCGCCCGCGGCGACGGCGGCGGACCGGTGGTGCACCGCTGCGCGCTGCTCGGGGGAGGCTTCCTCGCACTGCTCCTGATCGGATCCGGGCTTGGGTACCAAGTCATCGACAGCCGCCTCCTCGGCGGCGACACGGTGCTCATGATCGCGCTGCTCCTCGGCCTCACCGCGTACTGCTCTGAGCACATCGCGCGTGGCACCCTCAGTGGCAACGGGCGGTTCCGCGCGTACGGGATCCTCCTCGGCGCCGAGGGCATCTACCGCGTGGTCCTCTGCGCCGCGCTGGCCGCGCTGCACGTCAGAAGCCCGGGCCCGTACGGCCTCGCTCTGGTCGGCGGCTCCTTCGCTGCGGTGATCACGGCGGTGGCACGCGAGCGCGGCCTGTTCCCGCCGGGCTCGCACAGCAGCAACGCGGAGGTGACCACCGCGCTCGGCTCACTGCTGCTCGCCTCGCTGGCGACCCAATTCATGCTCAACGGCGGCACCGTGGTGGTACAGCTGTTGGCCACCCCCTCCGAGCAGCGCGCGGCGGGGACATTCCTCAACGGTCGCGTCCTTGCCTTCGTCCCTCTGTTCCTCTTCCAGGCCGTCACCGCTGCGCTTCTGCCGCGCCTCTCTGCGCTGCACAGCCGCGGCGCTCGAGCGGAGTTCCGGCGCACCCTGGTGCGCCTGATGCTCTTCGTCGGCGCGCTCGGCGTGCTCGCCACGGCGGGGGCGTTCGTGCTCGGCCCTACGGTGCTGCGGCTGGTCTTCGGGCCGGCCTTCACGTTGACCAGGGCAGACCTCGCCCTGCTCGCAGCCAGCTCGACGACGCTGATGGCGTCGCAGGCCCTGGGCCAGGGGCTGATCGCGCGCTCGCGCTACCGCGGCGTGGTGTCAGGGTGGCTCGCCGGCGTGGCCGTGTTCTTCGCGGTGGTCCTGGTGGTGCAGCCGCTCCTGCTGCGTGTCGAGCTCGGGCTCGTCAGCGGCGGACTCGCGGCCGCGGTGGTGCTTGCCTCGCAGCAGACCGGGGTCTTCCGGGCAAGCGCGTCCGAGGTTGCGGTTTAACCTTCGTCGCGTCGAGCAGATCGGCACCCTGGTCTTCCGGTCCGACGAACGCCAGCCGAACCTCGTCCAGGCCCGCGACGAGGCGTTGCGCGACACGCTGCACCTCTTCGGCGGTCACCTCCTTGATCGCCTCTGCGCGCGTGTCGGGCGTCTCGAGCGGGAGCCGCGCACGCCAGCGCCCACCGAAGAATCGCGCCAGGCTGATCGCCGTCTCCGTGGAGCGCAGCATCCGGCCGATCATCCCGGACTTGGTCGCAGACAGCTCGTCGTCGGGTACGGGTGTGTCGGCCATGGCACGGAATTCCGCGAAGGACAGCTCGGTGGCGCGACGCGCGTCCTTGGGACGGGTGCCGGTGCTGATCACAAACACGCCGGTGTCGTCGAATCCCTCGTGATGGGAAAAGATGCTGTAGCAGAGACCGTTGCGCTCGCGCACCGTGTTGAAGAGCCGCGATGACATGCCGCCGCCCAGGATGTGTGTCATCACCGACAGGGCGGCGCGCTCGTCGTCTGTGGCTGGGATCCCCGGCACCGCGAACACCATGCGGATCTGTGGCTCCTCCTGATCTGTCGGCGGTCGCACGTTGCACGTGTAGCGCTCGCCCTGGCCCCACACCGCGGGAACGCGCGCGCGTGGCTTGGCCGCGGGCACATCGATGAGCAGCTCCGCGGCTCGCTCAGGGGTGAGGCTGGCTCCGCCGGCGACCACGAGGCACATCGAGTCCGGCGCGTAGAAGGAGCCGTGGTACTCGAGCAGCTGATCGCGCGACGCCCTCTCGATGACCGCCGGGAAGCCCGCGGCCGACCACGCCATCGGCTGGTTGCCGCCGAACGTGACGGTGCCGAGCCGGTCCCAGATCCAGCCCTCGGGGTCGGACAGTCGGGCCGACAGCTCCTGGAGCACGACGTTGCGCTCGCGCTCGACCTCCTCGCCTGCGAAGAGGGGACGCGTCAGCATGTCGGTGATGATGTCGGCGAGCTGGTCGAGCGACGTCGCCGGTCCCTCCGCGTAGTACGCCACCTCCTCGGTGTCGGTGTACGCGTTGGTATTGGCCCCGAGACGGTCGATCTCACGCGAGATCTGCAGAGTGGTGGGTCGCCGCGCGGTGCCCTTGAAGAACATGTGCTCGAGGTAGTGCGCAAGACCGGACGTCTCCGCCGTCTCATCACGCGATCCGGCACGCACGATGAGAAACACGCCCACGTTGCGCGAGGCCGAGGGCGCGTTGAGCAGCGTGACGCCATTGGGGAGAGCCGTCAGCGACGGCGCGTAGGGATTCAGAGGAGTCTGCGTGGTCATGGATGGCAGGGTAGCGGGTCGGCCACCGGCCGAGCTCACGCGCTGCCGCCGCGCCGGATCAGCTGGTGCCGGATTCCCAGGATGCGAGGTACTTGGTCTGCTCCTCGGTGAGCACGTCGATCGAAACACTCATCGCCTCCAGCTTGAGACGCGCCACCTCCCGGTCGATCTCGACCGGCACGTCATACACCCGTGGCTCGAGCTCGGCGTGGTGACGGGCGACATGCTCGGCGCAGAGGGCCTGGTTGGCGAAGCTCATGTCCATGACCGCGGCCGGATGGCCTTCGGCGGCGGCGAGGTTGAGCAAGCGTCCCTCTGCGAGGACGTGCAGGTTGCGCCCGTCGTTCATGCGGTAGCTCTCGACGAACGGGCGTGGCTTGGTGACCGCGCTCGAAAGCTCGTCGAAGGCGGCGAGGTTGATCTCGTCTTTGAAGTTTCCGCTGTTGGCGATGATGGCGCCGTCCTTGAGCCGCTCGACATGATGGCGGTCGACGACGTTGATGTCACCGGTGACCGTGATCACGACGTCGGCGCGCGGAGCCGCATCGATGAGCTTCATCACCTGGTAGCCGTCCATGGTGGCCTCGAGCGCGCGCGTCGGGTCCACCTCGGTGACGATGACGTGGGCGCCCATGCCGTCGGCCCGGCTGGCCAGCCCGCGACCGCACCACCCGTACCCGCACACGACCACGGTGCGTCCGGCGATGAGGATGTTGGTGGCCCGGATCAGACCGTCGAGCGTCGACTGTCCCGTGCCGTAGCGGTTGTCGAACATGTGCTTGGTGAGCGCCTCGTTGACCGCGATGATGGGGAAGCGGAGCGCCCCGTCCGCGGCCATTGCGCGCAGCCGGATGACTCCCGTCGTGGTCTCTTCCGTTCCGGCCTGTACCTCGTTCAGAAGCTCGGGCCGGTTGCGATGCAGCTCGGCGACGAGGTCGGCCCCGTCGTCCATGGTCTGTTGGGGACGGCCATCGAGGACGGAGGAGACGTGCGCGAAGTACCGAGCCGAATCCTCACCCTTGACAGCAAACGTGGGGATGCCGTACCGGCTGACGAGCGCAGCAGCGACGGCGTCGTTGGTGGAGAGTGGATTGCTGGCGCAGAGACGGACCTCGGCGCCGCCCGCCTTGAGCGTGATCGCGAGGTTGGCTGTCTCGCTGGTCACATGTAGGCAGGCTCCGAGCCGCACGCCCTCGAGGGGACGCTCCCTCGCGAAGCGCTCGCGGATGAGTCGGAGAACGGGCATCTCGAGCGCTGCCCACTCGATGAGGCGGTCCCCCGCGTCGGAGAGGGCCAGGTCGGCGACGTCGTTGTCGGTCGTGGCCATGGTTGTCATGGGGACTCCGTCTTAGAAGGTGACGAGAGATAGGTGCCTGTGTGCTCCCAGAGCCGCGGCGCCGCCGAGATCCGACAGTTCGATGAGGAAGGCGAGCCCGACGACCGCACCGCCGAGCTGTTCAACCAGCCGGATGGTCGCGGCCGCCGTGCCCCCCGTGGCCAGGAGATCATCGACGATCAGCACACGCTGACCAACGGTGATGGCATCGGATTGCATCTCGAGGACGGCTTCGCCGTATTCCAGGGCGTAGGGCACGGAGATCGTGTCCGACGGAAGCCGGCCGGCTTTGCGGACGGGTACGAAGCCGGCGTGGAGCACATGTGCGACGGCGCCTGCAAGGACGAAGCCGCGCGACTCGATGCTCACGACGACGTCCACCCGGTCGTCGTCGTATGCCGCAGCGAGCGCCTCGACCGAGTCACTGAAGGCGGCGGGGTCGGAGAGAACAGCTGTGATGTCACGGAACAGGATCCCCTGGCGTGGGAAGTCCGGGATGGCCCGAACCACCGTCCTCAGGCGCTCAGCGAGCGCCGCAGGGACTGCG
>CATPAP010000093.1 GCA_955651875.1 Candidatus Dormiibacterota bacterium | reverse complement strand
GCCTAGAACCGCCATCAGACGCTCGGGCTGGCTCACCGTTATCTTGGCGGCGTGCGGGCTGAACGTCTGCGGTTGGCGGAGCTGATGGCCGCGCTGTCGCTCGCCACTGACCTGGGAATGGGCCAGCCACTGGAGCAGACGATTCGGACCTGTCTCCTGGCGATTGGTGTCGCAGAACGCCTAGGGATGGGAGCCGAGGAGCGCTCAACCATCTATTACGTTGCGCTGCTGCGCTTCCTGGGCTGCACCGCTGACGCCCACGAAGCGGCCGCAATGGCAGGAGGCGACGAGATCGCGCTCAGAGCAGCGATCGCCCCAGTGCTGGGTGCACCAAACGGAGAATTCATGTCGGCAGTCATGCCCAAAGTCGGCGCTGGTTTGAACCCTTTGCGCCGTGTCGCAACCGTGGCCAAGATGCTGCGGACCGGTCAGAAAGCGTCACGGCAAGGGATGATCGCGCATTGCGAGGCAGCCGAGCTGCTCGCCGACCGTCTCAACCTGTCGCCGGGCGTGCAAGCCGGGCTTGCCCATGCCTTCGAGAGATGGAACGGCAGCGGACTACCTGACCGCCTCGCCGGTGATGCTATCGACTTGTCAGCACGTATCGTGTTCGTCGCTCGCGACGTTGAAGTTCTCGCACGCAAATCACCAGCAGCGTGGCGCGCCACGCTGCGCAAGCGAGCGGGTCACGCGTATGACCCCGACGTCACACAAGCATTCCTGACGCACGGTTCGGAGTTGCTCGACCAGCTGCAGGCACGTGAACCCTGGGAGGCCGTGCTCGCGCTCGAGCCGGAACCGCATCCCTGGGTGCCCGAGAGCAGACTTGACACTGTCCTCGAAGCATTTGCCGACTTCGTCGACATGAAATCACCATTCTTCGTCGGGCATTCGAGAGGCGTCGCAGAGCTCGCTAGTAATGCTGCGCACCACGCCGGGATCTCCGAGGCAACTCAACTGCGACGGGCCGGCTTGGTGCATGACTTGGGCCGCACATCGGTGCCGAACGGTATTTGGGACAAACCAGGACCACTGACGAGCGGGGAATGGGAGCGAGTGCGACTGCATCCGTATTACTCGGAACGCGTGCTTGCCCGATCGAGCGCGCTTGCGCCGCTCGCAGCAGTCGCTGGCGCTCATCATGAGCGGCTCAATGGCACCGGATACCATCGTGGCCTCCGTAGGGAAGCGCTCGACGAGCCTTGCTGCCTGCTGGAAGCGTCCGACGTTTACGAGGCGATGACTCACACCCGGCCGCACCGCTCCGCCATGGCACCGGAAGCCGCCGCCGCAGAGATGCGTGCGCAAGGGGCCGCCGGCCTACTCCATCCCGATGCAGTCGAGGCGGTGCTCGTCGCCGCAGGACACGCTCGGGCCACGATCCCCCGCGAGTGGCCTGCTGGTTTGACCGAGCGAGAGATCGAGGTGCTGCGGCTCATCTGCCAAGGCGGCACCAAGAAACTCGTCGCGAAACGTCTATCCATCTCGGCCGCAACCGTCGATCACCATGTGCGGCACATCTACGACAAAGCCGACGTCAAGACCCGGGCCGGCGTGACTCTCTTCGCATTGCAGAATGGCCTCTTGAAATAGCGCGAACGCGCGATGCGCGGCCTCCCCCCGTGACAGACCATGGCCGCATGGACAAATACAACTACGAGTCATTCGATTTCCCGAGGGACGAGCAGGAGGTGGCTGAGTGGCTGCGCCTCGGTCCTCCTGCTGGCAGCATGGCGCCCGATTTCGAGCTCGAGGCGCTGGACGGTGGCATCGTTCGCCTCTCGTCGCTCCGCGGACGGCCGGTGGTCATCGAGTTCGGCTCTTACACGTGTCCGATCTTCGCGAGCCGCGTCGACGAGATGGAGAAGCTTGCGAATGATTTCCCCGACGCGCACTCTTTGGTCATCTATGTGCGCGAAGCGCATCCAGGCGAGCGTTGCGCGCCGCATCGATCGTTAGCCGACAAGAGAACTGCAGCAGTTCGGCTTCGAGCCGAGCAGGGCCTGCAGCGGTGCATCCTCGTCGACGGCTTGGATGGCGCCGTCCACCGCGTTTACGGCGCTGCTCCTGACTGCGCCTATGTGATCGACGCACGCGGTCGCATCGTCACACGCCTCGGCTGGAATAGTGTGGCGACGATTCGGCGATCGCTCGATGACCTGAGCAGTGGTCGTGTGCCGGAGTTCCTCGAGATCCTCGGTGCGCCGGCCAGCAGCTATGCGCCCGGTTACATCCTGCTGCGGCGTGGTGGGCGCAAAGCGCTGCTCGATTTCTATGAGTCGGGTCCGCCACCGGTCAAGCAGATGCTCCGCGAGTCTGCAGACCCGGATGTGCGAGCCGCCCTAGCGGTTACGCAGCACCCAACAACATGAACCAGGCCGTCTTCCTCCTGCCCGGTGGAGTGATGCCCGCGCAGGTCTCCTACGCCGCGCTGCTGGAGCATCTCGGAGATCGCGTCCGTGCCATCGCGCTGTGGATCGGGCCATCTATGGCGACGGCACGATATGCAGACCCTACTCGCTGGATCTCGAAGACACGGTCTGGCCTGAGATGATTCGAACTCCAGCAGGTGTTAGCAGCGCCGACCACCCATATTCCCTCCCTCGCCGAGTCGGATCGGGTCACCCGCCAGAACCGGCGTCGGTTTCGGATTGTGGGAGGTCAACAGCTGTCAGTCTTCCCTCTTCGAAAGCAGCCGGCACACGCCGTCCCGACTCCTGACCGATCCGACGTGCTCCTAGCCTCTCGCGGCTCGCAGCGGTACTATCGGGGCCGACAGGGGGCGCGCTGTGGCCAACTCGGATCTAGCTGACCGGCCGTTGAGGGCACCAACCGGTGTCGAAAGCGCCTTCGCGCTGGGGTGGCACATGGCCGAGCTCTACCACATGGGCTCTGACGCGGGTCAACCCAAGGATTTCCCAGAAGCTCTGAGCCAAGTTCGCAATCTCGCATTCCCGGAGCGCGTGAACCTCATCGTGCAACAGCTTGCGTGCGAGGTCGATTTCATAAAGGCCGCGAGGGATTCCCACACAGGGACTGAGCTCAAGCTGCTGCCCGGGGTCTCCGTTGGCCACCTGGTCACCAAGTCAGGCAAGGCGTTCGGTGCCCCATCGCGTGACAAACTCGCAGTTCAGCACGACACCTTCTTAACGCAGCTAACAGCGACGGACTATCGCCTCGGCAAGGGTTACGCGGTCGGTGTCGGTCTCGGAGAGACCGTTAACCTCGTGTACAAAATCGCTGTGTCGGCGGATGATCACATCGAGCAAGGCGATCTGCATGCGAACCTGGAACCATTTTTTAGACAAGAGCGCACAGATGCCATCATTGGCCAATTGAAGGACCTAAAGACCAGTTTTCAACCTTATGCGGCTGATGCGGTTTCGGCCACGTTAGCTGACTGGGCAAAGTGGTTTCGATCTCCCGCATCACGCGATACGACACGTGCGACGTGGAAGGGTCTGGCGAGGTCACGCTGGTATCCCCAAGGGATGATTTGGCGCGGCCAGCTGTCGGGTGAGAAGCTTCCGACCGACTCACTGCAGGTGCCAGCGTACGCCGCCGCGGTGGTCCATCAAGTCAGGGACTACGCGGACCTGGCCAAGGGAGTCCTGGGGAGCGCGGGATTTCTAACCGCGGCCGACATCGCTGGTGTTTTAGCGCTTTCGATTGCCGGCAGCGCTGCCTATCTGGCGTTCACGGGACGACTGGGCGCGATCGTTGCCGCGGTGATTGCGGCGCTGAGTCTCCTCGGCGTCCCAGGAGGAACCCTGGCAGCGGCACTCCGACGGTCACTGAGCCATGCGCAGGATCATCTGTGGCAAGCCGAACTCGCGTATGCCATCGCTCTCGCTATCGACAAAACGCCAGTCCGTCCGGAAGACTCGTCAGTGGAAGCTCTTCATAGCCCGAAGCACTGATGGTCCGTGTAGTCGAACGGAGGGCCCGCCCGCGGTGAATCGGTACCTGACGTAGATCAGGAGCGCACCCGAGCGCACCAGCCGGAAATTCTCGGCGACGTAGGCGGGGAGGTGCGCGTCAGGCGGAAGCTCCCAATCACTGACCGGCGTGCCGGTGACGACGTAGTCAGCGTGGGCGAACGCGTATCGCCACGTCGCAACCGCCTCCGCGGAGGTGTCGCCGAGCGCAAGCGTCGTACCTCGCGGGTCGGTCATGGTCATGCACCCGGGACCCGCCGCCTGGAAGCGATCGGCTGTGAACAGGTACACGGGACTGTCGGAAAGCGCGCAGCCTCCAGGCGGCACCACGGCATCGACAGCTCTGGCCAGGTCGGGAACGGACTCCGACGCCACGTACGACAGCTGGGCGACGATGAGTGCGACCAACGGGACCGCCGCCGCCGCCAGCACAGGACGGCCCGCTCGCGTCCGCGCCAAGCGCTCCACGGAGACACCGAGCACGATGGCGAGAAAGGGGGCCATGAAGGCGGCATACTGCTGGAAGTACAGAGCCGGGGCGAGCTGCGCAAGGGCGACCGCCAGCGCGGCGGCGAGCGCGACCTGCTCGAAGGTGGTGGGCCGCTTCCGCGACACCGCAAACGCTGCGAGGACGAAGCCACACAGCGCGATCACCGATGCGATGCTCACGGCGTCGGCGGCGCCGAACGCCGAGACGCCGGTGAGCTCGCCGAGCCGGACCGGCAACGAGACACGACCGGACGCCGGGATCCGGGCCAGCTGGGTCGTCACCGTGTCACGGAAGAAAGCGGCCGGTGCCAGCACGAGGAACGGCAGCGTCGGCACCGACAGGCCGGCGGCGACGCCACCGCAGAAGGGGAGCAGGCGACGCCGCAGCTCGGCGGAACAAAGCACCACAAGGACCAGAACTGGTAGGACGGCGGTTGCCTTGACTGCGACTGCGAATCCGAAGACGACGCCGCCGAAGGCCAACCTCCGCGAGCCCGCGAGGCGGTTGCCGCTGAAGACAAGCACGGACCCGACCAGGCACAGGAAGATGAGCACCGGCTCGAGCTGCGGACCGCGGATGGCGTACAGCTCGGCTGGAAAGAACGCCATGACCGCGCACGCCACCAGGTTTGCGAGCCTGCCGCGATGGCGGATCAGTTGTCCCACCATCACCACGTTGGCCGCAGCCAGCAGCGGCGTGCACAATCGCAAAACCGCAAGGGCATCTCGTGTGCCGATCAGTTCCGAGAGGGCGGCCACCGGCGTCGCCAGGAGTACGAATCCCGGCGGCTGTACGAACACGAAGTCCCGGTAGGGCAGCGCGCCGTGCACCAGTCGCACCGCGCCGCCCACGTAGACGGAGACATCCGGCGTCACCCCGAGGAGCAGGCCCGGGCGGGTCAACTGATAGAGCGTGACCGCCGCGGCGATGAAGGCGAACGCCGCGATGATCCAGGTGATCGCGCGATCGCGTGGTGCCGCCGCCATCGCGCTCAGCCCTCTCTGCCGCTGGTCCGGCGCGCAGGGTAAGCCGCCAGGGACCGACTGGGTTGCATCTGCTGTCATGGGCCCCGGGTCAGCGAGAAAGCGACGAGCCCATCCGGAGTGCCCTCGGTCTATGCCCCCTCGCCTGTGTTGTCGTCCTCGCCGCGCGAGCCCACCGGGGCCGCCTTGGCGAATCGCAGCGCCGCGGAGTTGATGCAGTAGCGCTGGCCGGTGGGGTCCGGGCCGTCCGGGAAGACGTGGCCGAGGTGGCCGCCGCAGCGCCCGCAGCGCACCTCGGTGCGCGGGATGATCATCTTGAAGTCGCGGTGCTCCTCGATGATCTCGGGATCCGCGGGTGCGTAGAAGCTCGGCCAGCCGCTGTCGGAGTCGTACTTCGTGGACGAGTCGAAGAGCTCGGCACCACACCCGGCGCAGAGGTACCTACCGGCGGCCTTGACGTGCACGTACTGGCCGCTGTTGGCTCGTTCGGTGGCTCCACGGCGAAGCACCGCATACTCCTCGGGGGTGAGCTGCTCACGCCATTCCTGGTCGGACTTCACGACTTTCTCGGACATGGCTCAACGGTAGACGATTACCATCCGCGACCGGCCGCCGTCTGCGCCTCAGGCTCCCGAGCCGCGCCACTCCGGACGCCGCCACGGCTCGGCCGCGAACGAGCTCCGCACCTCATCGCGGACCGCGGAATCGCTGATCACGTCTGCTCCGGTGAGGGCGAGCGCGGCAGCGCCGCGGAGCATCACGTCGTGGGCCTCCTCTGTCGCCGCGGCCTCGCGGAACTCGTGGGTGTGGCACGACACCCCCTCCTCCGTGATGGCCACCTCGGGATGGATTGTTGGGCACGCATAGGACAGGTCGCCGACGTCGGTCGAGCCGACGCGCTCCCACGGCTTCGCCACCGTCGGGGAGAGGCCGACCTCGTCGAGGTGGAGGTGACCGCGGTCGGCAAGGACTCGGTTGGAGCGCAGGTCCTTGTAGGTCTCGTTCTTGGTCAGCTCCAGCGTGCACCCCGTGGCGCTCGCCGCTGCCTCGAAGATGGCGGCGAAGCGCGTGTTCATCTCGTCGAGGTAGGCGGCGTCGCGTGCGCGCGTGAGGAACTCGCCGCTGCTGCGCTCGGGGATGATGTTCGGCGCTGTGCCCCCCTCCTCGATGAAGCCGTGGACGCGGGCACCGTCCTTGAGCTGCTGGCGCCACAGGGATATCCCCGTATACGCGTGCACGAACGCGTCGAGGGCGTTGATGCCCTGGTCGGGATCGCCGGCCGCATGCGAGGCGCGCCCGGTGAACGCCCAGTGCCAGTGCGTACAGGCCAGTGCCCACATCACCGACATGGTCCGATCACTGGGATGGAGGAGGAGAGCGGTGTCGCAGTCGTCGAAGACGCCGTCGTTGACGAGCGGGATCTTTCCGCCACCGCCTTCCTCGGCTGGGCTGCCGACCACGCGTATGTGCCCGGGGACACCGCTCTCGCTCAGCGCGCGAAGGAGTGAGATCCCGGCCGCCGCAGACGCGGTGCCGATGAGGTTGTGCCCGCACGCGTGGCCGAGGCCGCGCAAGGCGTCGTACTCGCATACGAAGGCCACGCGCGGACCGCCCTCGCCGCTCTGCCCGTCGGCGACGAACGCCGTCTGCATGCCGGAGACGTCCCGCCGCACCTCGAATCCCTGCGATTTGAGCAGACCGCACAGAGTCGCGCAGGCTCGTGTCTCCTCGAACGCGGTCTCGGGGTGGGAGTGGATGTCCAGCGATACGTGGCGCAACTCGGTACGCTGCTCAGCGAGGACGGCCTGGATGCGATCGGCGATGGAGCCGGTGGCGACGGACACGTGGCTACCTCCCTTGGACGCTCACCCTATTGTGGCGCGCCACGTGAGGGGCTGACACGGGTCGCCGGTGCCGCGGCGCCTCGGCAGGGGTGGCGTGGTCACGCAGCGACCGCATTCACGCGTACCGCGGAGCGCGCCGCCGCGATGGCACACTCACCACGGATGGCAACCGTCACCGAGGTCGCAGATCGCTACGTCGCGGAGCTCATCGAGCTCGACCCGGTCACCGGGACCGAGCTCGGTGACGCTGGCGCCCTCGACCGCCTTCCCGACAGCTCGCCAGGCGGCGTCGACGCACGCGACGCGCTCGTCGGACGAACCATCCGTGACCTCGAGACGGCCGATGTGCTCGATGGCAGGGAACGTTCGGCACGGAGGGTCCTGCGAGAGGCGCTCGAGAGCGAGCGCGCCGCGCATCAGCTCGGTGAGCCGTTCCGCCGCCTGCGCAGCCATGGAGCTCCTCTCGATCGCATCCGGCGGGCCTTCGACCTCATGCCCACGGCCGCCGCACCGGACTGGGTCGCGGTGGCGCGGAGGATGCAGGCGGTGCCGGCCGCGATCGCAGGCATCGAGGCGACCCTGCGCGAAGGCGTGAGCCGGGGTCTGCCCGCCGCGCGGCGCCAGGCCACGGTCGTGGCTGCGCAGGCCCGCGCCTGGGGAGGCGTGGGAGCGGACGGCTACTTCACCCGCCTGCTGAAGGCAGCCCCGCAGTTGCCGCCAGCCCTGCGCGAGGAGGCGGCGCGGGCGGCGGCGTCAGCGCAGACCGCGTTGGCTGCGCACGCGGAGTTCCTGCTCACCGAGTACTCCCGTGCGGCGACAGATGCGGACGCGGTCGGCCGCGAACGCTACGTTGTCGCGACGCGTGGCTATACCGGCCTCGACCTCGATGTCGACGAGACGTACGCCTGGGGATGGGATGAGCTTCATCGCGTCTCCCAGCAGATCGACGAGACCGCGGCGCGCATCGTCGACCATGGTGGGTACGCGGCCGCGCGCGCGCTGCTCAACGATCCGTCACGTTCCATCCACGGCGTCACCAGCTTCCGCGCTTGGTTGCAGGAGACCACCGACCGTTCCATCGGGGAACTCGACGGCACCCACTTCGACATGGCGCCGCAGGCGCGCAGGGTGGAGTGCATGATCGCGCCGCCGGGCGGCCCGGCGG
Organism: Candidatus Dormiibacterota bacterium; assembly: GCA_955651875.1. GTDB lineage: Bacteria > Chloroflexota > Dormibacteria > Aeolococcales > Aeolococcaceae > Aeolococcus. Next base: position 3,230 of record CATPAP010000093.1, on the reverse strand, counting down.
CGATGTACTACACCTCGCCGAGCGAGGACTGGTCGCGACCCGGGCGCACCTGGTATCCGGCCGGCGACCGCACCGTCTTCCCCATCTGGGAGGAGGTGAGCACGGCATACCACGAAGGCGTCCCCGGTCATCACCTCCAACACGCGCAGGTGATGACCACCGAGCCCAGGCTCAACCGGTTCCAACGTTTCTGGTTCAACAGTGGCCACGGCGAGGGCTGGGCGCTGTACGCAGAACGGCTGATGGACGAGCTCGGCTACCATGAGCACGCCGACACCCGCCTGGGAATGCTCAGCGCGTCGTCCTTCCGCGCCGCTCGCGTGATCGTCGACATCGGACTCCACCTCGAGCTCGCCATCCCCGCCGGCGAGGGGTTCCATCCCGGCGAGCGCTGGACCTTCGAGCTGGCCCGCGAGTTCATGGCTGGACACGTCGCGCGCGGTTCCGCTTTCGTCAGCAGCGAGGTCGACCGCTATCTCGGCATGCCCGGCCAGGCAATCACCTACAAGGTCGGCGAAAGAGAGTGGCTCGACATCCGCGCCGCGGTGCGCGCGCGCCAGGGTGCGTCGTTCGACCTGAAGCGCTTCCACTCGCATGCATTGGCGCTGGGACCGATGGGTCTCGGGCAGCTGCGCGACGAGCTGACTCAGCGGAGTCCATAGCGGGTCGCGCCGCTGCGCAGCGTCGCTGCGATGTGCTCACGCAACGACGGCGGCGCGATGACCTCCACGGAGGCGCCCCAGCCGAGCACCCACGAGCGCATCTCGACCTCGCTGGCGACGGTCATCCGCGCCTCGAGGTCACCGTTGGCGCATTCCGAGATTTCCGCCCCGCGATGCCGTAGGGCTTCGCGGGCGCGCTCGGCGATGGCGCGGTCGAAACGGAGCACGACGTCATCCTGGCCGGGCGCCTGCCAGATGCCCCACGATCCGCTCACCACCGCGTCGATGTCGAAGTCGTCGGGGACTGTGAAGCTGGTGGTGAGCAAGCGCGCGTCCTGGACGCGGTCAAGGCGGAACGGCCGCACCTCGGCCGAGAGCTCGTCGTAGGCAAAGATGTACAGCGACCGGCTCTCAGCACGGGGTTCAAGGAAGTACGGGTGGAGCACGCGACGGGTCTCGCGACCCTCGGCGTCCCTGTAGGTCACCTCGACGCGCTGTCGACGCACGAACGCGTCGACGATGACGCGCTCGAGCCGGTGACGCGCTCCGCTGGCCGGACGGCGTTCTGAGGCCGCGATCAACCCCTGCAGGTAGCGCGTCACCACCGGCACGCTAAGCGCGCGGGCGAGCTGCGCCAGCGCGCCGATCAGCGCCGGATCCTGCTCGGAGCGCATCTGCTGCATGGCGCGGACTGCGAGCAGCAGCTCGGTGGCCTGGTAGTGGTCGAGCTGCATGGCGGGCAGCCGGCTTCTCGAGCCGATCCGGAAACGGCCGTCGACCTCCTCGATGTCGATGCCCGCGCTGTCGCGGAGCGTGCTGATGTAGCGCTGCACGGTGCGGGTCGTCACCTCGAGCTGCTCGGCCAGCTGGCGCGTGGTCAACCCTGCCTGCGTGTCAGAGAGGCGCTGGAACAGCTGGATCACCCGCAGGAACTTCTCGCCGCTCTCGTAGCGCTGGCTCATCGCGTCAGGTGAGGATGTTCACCGCGCGCCCGGCGACGAGCGCGACGGTGAGCAGCGACGCCAGGCACTGGACGCCCATGAGTGACTTCGCCTTGCGGGTCAGCGGCATGGTGTCGGTGGGGCTGAAGGCAGTGGCGTTGGTGAGCGAGACGTAGAGGTAGTCAAGGAACGTGGGACGCCAGCCTGCGGGCGCGATGTGTTTGGCGTTCATCTGAGGAAACAGGAAGTCGGGGTACGGCGACCTCGCGGCCAACCGCGCTGCGGGGCCGCCCCCGTCGAGCTCCCAGTACCACAGCCCGAAGATGATCACGTTGGTCAGGTAAATCTGGATTGCCGAGAAGATCAGTGTGCGCCCGCTGATGTGCACGCCCGCGATGACCGTGTGGAGGAGCAGACCGAGCGATAACACGTTGGCGATGTTGGCGAGGGAGATGAGCACGATGGCGGCGATCCGGCCCTTTCCCGACTCGCCGGCGTGCCGGTGCGGCCGGGCCACCATCAGCGGGACAAGGATGGCGCCCTCCAGCACGGGAAAAGGCCAGCGGGGGCCAAGAACGAGCACGTCGGGGAGGGGCACGTACAGGACGACGGCCGCGACGATGGCGAGGGCGGCCGGCCAGCGCGCCTCGAGGAGAGGAAGATCCGTTGAAGCTGGCGCGGGCTGTGCGGTGTCCGTGGGCATCGACGCGGACGATACGTGACTGCGACGCAGCCAATCGCGAGTCCGCGAACGCCGTTGGGCCGGCTACTCCGCCGCGCACCCTCCGCCGGCCGCACCCGACGCGGGCAGGCGCGAGAGGATGGTGTTGCAGATGCGCCCGAGCTCGGCGACATCGTTGTCGGAGAGTCCCTCGAAGAGGTGGGTGCGGATGTGCTCGATGTGAGGTGGTGCCGCCGCCGCCAGCGCCTCATACCCTTTGTCGGTCAGCACGGCCAGCCACCCTCGGCGGTCGCTGGGACAGGTGGTGCGCTCGACCCAGCCGAGCTCGGCGAGGCGCTCGATGGCGTGGCTGATGCGGCTCGGGGAGCTGAGCGTCGCTTCGGCGAGCTCGTTCATGCGCAGGGCTCGGTTCGGTGCCTCCGAGAGGATCACCAGTAGCTCGAAAGCTCCCGGGACCATCCCGGCGTCGCGGGAGAGGTCGCGGTCGAGTTGGGCGAAGAGGAGCCGGGCCGCGCGCGCGAAGTTGCGCCAGGTGCGCTGTTCTTCGTCGGTGAGCCCGCCGGCCGCCATGGTTGCCATGGGGAGATTGTACCCGAAATGTTTGACTTCTCAACTTCTTGGTGATAGTCTACTCAGCAACAGTTGAGCACTCAAATAGGAGCTTGAAATGACTGCCACAGCCACCCTCAGCCAGGCACGCAGCCGGTTCCCCGGATACCGCCCCGGCCGCTGGGTCATCGACCAGGTCCACTCGGACATCTCCTTCACCGTCCGCCACATGATGGTGAGCAAGGTCCGGGGGAACTTCCGCGACTTCGAGGGCGAGATCATCACCGGCGAGGATCCCCGTGACTCGCAGGTCAGCGCGACCATCACGATGGCCTCGATCGACACCAACAACGACGCCCGTGACAACCACGTCCGGTCCGGCGACTTCTTCGACGT
>CATPAP010000092.1 GCA_955651875.1 Candidatus Dormiibacterota bacterium | reverse complement strand
CGCTGTACGTGCCCACCACCGCGCCGAGCTGACCGACGAGCAGCTCCACCCCCGGATGGTCGACCCGGAGCTGCGGTTCGATGAGTTCGACGAGCTCGGGGGCGCCGCAGTGGAAGACCGCGAGTCCCTGGAGCGGGCGCTGGCTCCTCGCCACCTCGACCATCCTGTCAATGCCCTGCTTGCGGCTGCGCACACGCGCTTCGGGGTGCACCTCGCCATCGCGGACGCAGAGGAGCGGCTTGACGTTGAGGATGCCGCCGAGACGGCTCTGCGCGCGGCCGATCCGCCCACCACGTTCGAGGTATGTGAGGGTGTCGAGCAGGACGTGCACGCCGACACGCTCGCGCCGGCCGACGATGCGCTTCTCCACCTCCGCACCGTCGCATCCGGCGGCGATGTCGTCGAGAGCTGCGCGCACCAGGAACTGCATACCTGCGCTCACCGTCATCGAGTCGACGACCCGCACCGACCCTGCCGGGAACTCCTGCGCGGCGAGGCTCGCCGACTGCAGCGTGCCGCTCAGCTTTGACGAGATGTGCACGGAGACGACCGTGTCACCGGCGTCGAGGAGGCGGCGGTAGACGACGGTGAACTGCTCGGGAGTGGGCTGCGACGTGCTCGGTTGCGCGTTGGTGGTGGGCAGACGCTCGTAGAACTGCTCGGGGCTGAGGTCGATGCCGTCACGGAACTGCTCGTCACCGAACCGGACGGTGAGCGGCACCACGTCGATGCCGAGCCTCGTTGCCTCGCCTGGAAGGATGTCCGACGTCGAGTCGGTGACGACGCGGATCACCGCGTCATTCCAGGGACAGGACGTACGAATAGTGCTCCTGCCCGCCGGCGTGGAGCTCGAACTCCGTGTCGGGGAACTCCCCGCGCAGGGCCACGACGAGCTGCTCGGCGCCGGCGGCGGTGACGTCGCCCCCTCGGTACACGGTGACGAGCTCCGGCGGCTGTTCAGCGGCACGGAGCACCGCCTCGATGACAGCGCGCTCATCAGCACCGACCTCGCGGATCTCGTCGTCGAAGATGCCGAGGACGTCGCCCTCCTTGATGTCGCGGCCGCTGGCGGTGCTGTCGCGCACTGCGCGTGTGACCTCGAGCGCGTGAACGTGCTCGATGGCGGCCTCCATACGCGCGCAGTTGGCATCGATGGGGGCATCGGGCTCGAGCGCGAGCAGCGCGCTGATTCCCTGCGGAAGGTTGCGGGTCGGCACCACGGTGACCTCGACATCGTCGATGAGCCCGTCGACCTGCTCGGCGGTGAGGATGACATTGCCGTTGTTCGGCAGCAGCACCACCGACTCGGCGTTGGCGGCGCGCACGGCGTTGAGGAGGTCCTCGATCGACGGGTTCATGGTCTGGCCGCCCTGCACGACGGCGTCGGCGCCGAGGCTCTCGAGAATGTCGCGGAAGCCGCCGCCGGGGGCCACCGACACGACGCCGAGCGTCTTGCGCGGAGCCGCCGCGGCGGGGTGCTCGTCCGCGCGTTGTGCCGGCGTGGACGCCGCCCCGTCGGCTGCATCGGCACGGTCGAGAACGTCGTGGTGCTGCGCGGACATGTCCTCGACCTTGAGCTTGCTGAGGCGCCCTCGCGAGGACGCCAGGGCGATCAGCGGGGCCGGCTCGCCGGTGTGGATGTGGACGCGCACCAGCTCTGGATCACCGACGACCAGCGCCGACTCGCCGAGCTTGCCGAGCTCGTCGCGGAGCGAGTCGGGATCCAGGCCGGGACCGTGGACGAGGAACTCCGTGCAGTAGCCCCAGCCGTCATCGTTCGTCTCGACCGCCGCTGCTCCACGGCGTGATGCGGACCGCTTGCCCCGCCGCGACGCGAGGGGCAGTTGGACGCGATCCTCGCCTGAGCGGCGCCGCAGACCGGTGGGAGAGGTCTCTGCGCCCGCCGGGTCCGCAACGGCCCGGCTGAGGCCCTCCAGGATGACGGCGAACCCGAAGCCGCCGGCGTCGACGACGCCCGCGTCGCGGAGCACCTGGAGCTGTTCGATCGTCTTTTCGACGGCTGCGTGGCTGGCGCGGACGGCCTGCTCGAGGACGGCTACCACGTCCCCGCCCTCCTCGGCGGCGCGCGCGGCGGCGTCGGCCGCCTCGCGGACAACCGTCAGGATGGTTCCCTCGGTGGGTTTCATGACGGCTTTGTAGGCGACGGTGCGTGCCTCGCCCAGGCCTTGAGCCCAGGCCGCGGAGTCAAGCCGTGCCTGTCCCCCGACGCCCTGGGCGAGCCCGCGCAGGATCTGCGAGAGGATCACCCCGCTGTTGCCACGCGCTCCCATCAGCGAGCCGTGCGCCGTGGCAGCGAGGACGGATGACGCCGAGGACGGATCCGCCGCGGCCTGCGCCTCCTCGACCGCGGAGCGAAGGGTCAGGTACATGTTCGACCCGGTGTCGCCGTCAGGCACCGGGAAGACGTTGAGATCGTTGATCTCCTCCTGGTTGGCGTGCAGCCAGGCGAGCGCGCTGCGCAGGGCGGCGAGCAGCTCCTCGCCGCCGACGGTGAGGATGGGCTCGCGGAGCACGGTGAGCTTCGAACCGGCCTCAGCGGACACTGAGATCATCCTCGAGGTG
>CATPAP010000091.1 GCA_955651875.1 Candidatus Dormiibacterota bacterium | reverse complement strand
GTGATCGTCGATCTCACCGACGGCGAGGTGCAGATGCAGCTCGTGCCCAAGAACAAGGAGAAGCGCGACCGCAAGGAGAAGCCGGAGAAGGCGGAGGCCGCAGCGGCGGGCACGCCACCTGCGGCCGAGTAGGGCCTGCGAGCCATCCCGAGCCTGCGACCATCGGCATAGCGCCCGGTGTGGTTTTCGTTGCCACGCTTTCTGCTGTGTTAGGTTCCGGCAGGTGACGGCGGCGTACATACCGGAGGGCTGGGACGAGGGCGTCCTGTCCCTTGGTGGTCATGTCTTGCAGAGCAGCGGGTGGGCACGAGTGCAGGAACGGTTGGGCAACCGCGTGGTCGTCGGCGCCCACCGCGACTGGTGCTGGCTCGGGGTGGTGCGTCGCTCCGGCCCGTTCGGCTACCTGTACCTGCCCTTCGGCCCCTCCCTGCGCAACGCGGCGGCGCTTCCCGCGGCGATGGTCGCGGCGCGGACGCGCGCGCACCGCCTGGGCTGCGCGTTCGTGCGCTTCGAACCGAGCGCCGGCGCTGCGACGGACATCACAGCCATAGGGGCGCGCCGTGTGCGTTCGCGACAGTACGAGCACACGCTGGTGCTGCGCCTCGACGTCGACGAGGAGACGCTGCGGGCCGGCCTCAACAGTGGGCACAGATCGCGCATCAACTCGGCGGACCGGAGGGGGCTGCGCATCGAGCGCTCGCAGGAGCCAGCCCGCATGGCGGACTTCGTGCGCCTCCTGCGCCAGACCGAGGAGCGCGGCGGGTTCTTCTCCTTTGATGATCCTTACTTCGGCGCCGTGGCCGAGGAGCTGCTCCCCACCGGTGAAGCCTCCCTGTACTTCGCCATGGCCGGCGACGTGCCCGCCGCGTGTGCGTTGGTGTTCGACTTCGGCCCGACGCGGTACTACGCGTTCGGCGCCACCGCCACCGAGTCGCTCAAGCTGATGCCGGCGCCCCCGCTGGTGTGGCAGACGATCCTCGACGCCCGCGAGGACGGCCGCATCCACTTCGATTTCTGGGGCGCGGCGCCGCCTGACGCCGGGCCCGACCACGCCTGGAGTGGGGTCACCGCGTTCAAGCGTGGCTTCGGCGGCACGCCACAGAGCAACTCCGGCACCTGGGAGATGACGGTGCGGCCGCTGGCCGCCCGCCTCTTCTCCCTCGCGCGCGGGCTGCGCGGCTAGTTGCTGACCCCGCTGCCGATCGGGCAGCTCACGCCAGTGCCCTGGAGGCCGCAGTAGCCGCCGGGGTTCGAGTCCAGGTACTGCTGGTGGTACGGCTCGGCGAAGTAGAAGGCCGGGGAATCGGCGACCTCGGTGCTGATATCGCCCTTGCCGGCGGCGGAGAGACGCTGCTGGTACGTCGCCGCGGAGCGCTCGACGGTGGTCGCCTGCGAGGGGCCGAAGGTACCGATGAGGCTCCGGTACTGGGTACCGACGTCGTTGCCCTGGCGCATCCCCTGGGTGGGGTCGTGCTCCTCCCAGAAGGTGCTGAGCAGCTTCTCGTACGACACCTTGTCGGGGTCGAACACGACGAGGACGACCTCGGCGTGGCCGGTCTTCGCGGAGCACACCTCCTCGTAAGTGGGGTTGGGAGTGAAGCCGCCGGCGTACCCGACCGCGGTCACCCACACCCCGTCGATGGTCCAGAAGAGGCGCTCGGCACCCCAGAAGCACCCCATGCCGAAGATCGCCGTCTCCATCCCCTGCGGGTAGGGCGGGACCATGGACCGGCGGTTGACGCGGTGCACCGCCGTCACCGGCATCGGCTCGGAGCGACCGGAGAGGGCCTCGTCGGCGGATACCGGCCGGGTCTTGTGGGACGAGAGAAAGCTGAACATGGGGACCTCCTGTCTCCATTGTGCCCGTGTGTGGGCCGATTCACACCGCGCACGTCGCGGGTCGCCGGATCGCCTGGGCCGGGACGGCGGGAACGCATGTGCGGTTACGCTTAACGGTCCATGCCCCACGACACCATCGACATCCGCGGAGCTCGCGAGCACAACCTCAAGGGCATCGACGTCAGCCTCCCCCGGGATCGCCTCATCGTGATCACCGGGCTGTCAGGCAGCGGCAAGTCCAGCCTCGCGTTCGACACCATCTACGCGGAGGGACAGCGCCGCTACGTGGAGTCGTTGAGCGCGTATGCGCGCCAGTTCCTCGGGCAGATGGAGAAGCCCGACGTCGACCACATCGACGGCCTCAGCCCGGCGATCTCGATCGACCAGAAGGGCACCAGCAAGAATCCGCGCTCGACGGTGGGAACGGTCACCGAGATCTACGACTACCTGCGCCTGCTGTTCGCGCGCATCGGCCATCCCCATTGCCCCAACTGCGGGCGGGAGATCAGCAAGCAGTCGATCGAGCAGATCACCGACCAGGTGCTCGCGCTGCCGGAGGGAACCCGGCTGATGGTCACAGCCCCGATGGTGCAGAGCCGCAAAGGCGAGCACCGGGAGGTCTTCGCCGAGGCCAAGCGCAACGGCTTCGTGCGCGCCCGCGTCGACGGCGAGCTGCGCGACCTCTCCGAGTCCATCACGCTCGACAAGAAGTTCAAGCACGACATCGAGATCGTCGTCGACCGCGTCGTGGTCAACCCTGAGCTGCGCAGCCGCCTGCACGACTCGCTCGAGCAGGCGGCCAAGCTGACCGACGGCCTCATCCTCCTGATCCCCGTGGACAAGGGCCTGCCGCTCGGGGAAATGCTCTTTTCGAAGGACTACGCGTGCGTGTACTGCGGCATCTCGATGGAGGAGCCGGCGCCGCGCAACTTCTCCTTCAACAGCCCGCACGGCGCCTGCCCGGCGTGCACGGGTCTGGGCATGCGCATGGAGGTCGACCCCGAGGCGGTCGTCCCGGACCCGTCGCTCAGCATCAACGCGGGTGCGCTGTCAGGGTGGACGCGCGGCCCGTCGATGTCATGGCTCATGGACGTGCTCGAGACTGTCGCCAAGAAATTCAAGGTCTCCCTGAACACGCCGTGGGCGAACCTCTCCGCGAAGGAGCAGCGGCTCATCCTCTACGGCCTGCCCAAGGACGAGACGGTGCGCATCCGCTACGTCAGCCACAGCGGCTACTCGCGCAGCTACGACGCCGGCTTCGAGGGCGTCATCAACAATCTCGAGCGGCGCTACCGCGAGACCGAGTCCGACTGGGTCAAGCAGGAGATCGAGCGCCTGATGATGCAGAAGCCGTGCCCGGCCTGCCAGGGAGGCCGCCTCAAGCCGGAGTACCTCGCGGTCACCGTCGACGGCATGAACATCATGGATCTGTGCCGCCACAGCGTGGTGGCTGCGCTCGGGCGCATCGAGCGGCTCAAGCTCAGCGAGCGCGAAACCATCATCGCGCGGCAGGTGCTCAAGGAGATCCGCGAGCGCCTCGGCTTCCTGCATGACGTTGGTCTCGACTACCTGACCATCGACCGCGGCGCGGCGACGCTGAGCGGCGGCGAGGCACAGCGCATCCGTCTGGCGACCCAGATCGGCAGCCGGCTGATGGGCGTCCTCTACATCCTCGACGAACCGTCGATCGGCCTGCACCAGCGCGACAACCACAAGCTGATCCGCACGCTCGAGCGCCTCAGGGACATCGGCAACACCCTCATCATCGTCGAGCATGATGAGGACACCATCCGCGCCGCCGACTACATCGTCGACGTCGGGCCCGGCGCCGGCGAACATGGCGGCCACGTCGTGGCGGCCGGCACCATCGACGAGCTGCTGGCGTCGCCGGACAGCATCACCGCCCAGTTCCTCAATGGCCAGCGGTCGGTTCCCGTCCCGCTCATCCGTCGCACCGGCAACGGCAAGGAGATCCTCGTCCGCGGAGCCACCGAGAACAACCTCAAGAACATCGACGTGGCCTTCCCGATGGGCACGTTCATCTGCGTCACCGGCGTCAGTGGCAGCGGCAAGAGCACGCTCGTCAACGACATCTTGTACCGCCGGCTGGCCCAGTTCCTCTACCGTGCCAAGCAGCGGCCGGGCCGCCACGAGGGCGTCGACGGATTGAAGCTCGTCGACAAGGTGGTCGACGTCGACCAGTCTGCGATCGGGCGCACCCCGCGCAGCAACCCGGCGACATACGTCGGGGTGTTCACCGACATCCGCGACCTCTATGCCAAGCTCCCCGAGGCGCGGGTGCGCGGCTACAAGCCAGGTCGCTTCTCGTTCAATGTCGCCGGTGGCCGCTGCGAGGCATGCGCGGGCGACGGCATGATCAAGATCGAGATGCACTTCCTCCCGGACATCTACGTCACGTGCGAGGTCTGCAAGGGGCGGCGCTACAACCGTGAGGCGCTGCAGGTGCTCTTCCGCGACAGGAGCATTGCCGACGTCCTCGCGATGACCGTCGACGAGGCGGCCACGCTCTTCGAGAACCAGCCCCGGATCGTGCGCAGGCTGCGCACCCTCCAGGACGTCGGCCTGGGCTACATCCGTCTCGGCCAGCCGGCGACGCAGCTGAGTGGCGGCGAAGCGCAGAGGGTCAAGCTGAGCACCGAGCTGAGCCGGCGTGGGACGGGCAGCACGGTGTACATCCTCGATGAGCCCACCACGGGGCTCCACTTCGCCGACGTGGAGAAGCTTCTCGCCGTGTTGCATCGTCTCGTCGACGCCGGCAACACAGTCATCGTCATCGAGCACAACCTCGACGTCATCAAGACCGCCGACCACGTCATCGACCTCGGCCCGGCAGGAGGAGACGCCGGCGGCGAGGTCATCGCGGTCGGGACACCAGACGACATCGCCGGTGCATCGCTCAGCGCCACCGGAGAGTACCTGCGGCCGCTGCTGCGTCGCCGCGATCCCGTCCCGACCACGACAGCCACGGCGCGTCCGCGACCGTTGCCCGACGGCCGCCGCAAGCGAGCCGCCGCCGCCGTCTGAACGGGCGCGGCTGGCGCGACATCGATGCATGCGGTACCGTGGAGCGCATGGTCCAGCTGGACAGCGGGGGAGAGGAGCGGCGTGTCCGCCTGCGCCGCCTCGACGACTGCCTGACCATCCTCGAGCAGGCGCATGAGCTCGACCACACCATGGTGACCGCGGGCATGGCCGAGGCGCTCGGCGAGCGCGTGCCGACCATCCGCGAGGGCATGCTCATCGCCGACGCCATCGAGGAGGTGCTCCGCCAGCAGGAGCCGTACATGATCCAGGTGCGCCCGGAGGTGACGCGCCGGGTGCGCCGCCGCCGCGATCCCTTCGACGTGAGACTGCTTTTGCAGCGTCGGTGACCCGGCCGGCGGCCCGCGAGCGCTTGAGGGCGGCGGTTCGCGACGCGGCGCGGGCTACACTCCGCGCCACGTGAGTGCATTCGGCTTCGATCCCGAGGAGATCCTCCGGCGGCGGCGCGGTCCGCGCGTGGTGCGTTCTGGCGGCGGACCCCCGGAGCGTCGTCGCGGACGGCGCATCGCCGCCATCGTGGTGGTGGCGCTTGTCATCATCGCGGTGCTGGGACGCTGGCTCCTGGGGCTGCGCGCCAGCTACCTCTACTACGCCAGCCTCAACCACACCAACGTCTTCTGGACCCCGTTCCTAGCACAGACCATCCTCTTTGTGATCGGCGCGCTGATCACGGGCGGCGGCGTCGCCCTGAGCATCTACGGCTGGATGCGTGCGGCGCGCAACCTCGACAGGTACGGCGGGCGGATCGCCTTCTGGGTAGGCATCGCCGTCGCGGTCATCGCGGGCCTCGCCGGGGGTGCCTTCCTCGCCGGCCAGTGGCAGGACGTGCTCCTCTGGCTGCACGGCCAGTCGTTCGGCGCCCAGGATCCCGTCTTCCACCAGGACTACTCGTTCTTCATCTTCACCCTGCCCGTCCTCGACGACGTCCAGGGCCTGCTCTGGGCAGTGGCCATCGTCGGCCTTCTCGGAGCCATCGGGCTCGCCGCCGCGTCGTTCTCGCTGGCCAACGCGCCGGCCGAGGTTGCCATCCCCCTGAAGCCGCCTGAGGGACGCAGCTTCGAGGACGGCTTCCGCTCTGCGGTCACCCACGCGGGCGTGTGCCTCGCCGGCATCTTCGTGCTCGCTGCCGTCGGGGCGCATTTCGGTGTGTACCACCTGGCCACCTCCCAGCACAACAATTTCGTCGGGCTCGACGCCACCCAGCGCAACGTCACCCGCCCGGTGCTCGGGGTCCTGCAGTGGGTAGCCCTCGCTCTCGCCGCGCTCACGCTTGCGCTCGTCTTCGTACGGCGGACCCGCTCCGGCGCATCCAACGCCGCGGTGTTCGCGAGCACGCTGATCGGCTGGCTCGTCCTCGCGGGAGTCGTCCAGGGCGTCCCCGCGCTCATCTATCAGGGCGCGTCCGTCAACCCCAACGCACAGGTCGCCCAGACGCCGTCGATCAACGACTACCTGACCACCAGCCGCTACGCGTGGGCGCTGCAGCCGTCCAATGTCGACGTGCGCACCTTCGGCAGCGTCGGCGCTCCGACGCTTTCCGACCTCGCCGCCGACCCGGGCACGCTGCGCAACGTGCGCATCCAGGACACCACCCAGCTGCCCGACACGTTCGCGCAGATCGACCGCAGCCGCAGCTACCAGACGTACCCGACCATCACCGTCGACCGCTACCCGGCGGCCGGCGGCGGCGGCGACACCGAGGTCATGCTCGGCCCGCGCGAGATCGCCGAGAACGACGTCCCCAACTCGTCGTTCATCAACGCGGCGCTCAACTACACACACGGCTACGGGATCACCGCCGTGTCGGTCAACGCGGTCGCCGCCGAGGGAAAGCCGCAGGTCCTCGTCGGCCAGCAGCCGATGAAGCAGGTGGCGCCCACCGCACCGCCCGGGCTGAGCTTCGACGGCGCGGCCGGTGACCCGCGCATCTACTGCGGGCTGTCGACGACGCAGCCGGTGGTGACGGGCACCCAGCAGAGCGAGTTCGACTACCCCGCCGGCGGCGGTGACGCCACCTTCCACGCGGGCAGCGAGATGCGGGGCATCCAGGTGAGCAACCCCGTCGACAAGCTCGCCGTATCGGTGGACTCGTTCGGCAGCCTCGACCTCTTCCTCAACAACTCCCTGACCGCCAACAGCCGGGTGCTCGTGCATCGCGAGATCAAGGACCGCATCACGAGCATCGCGCCCTTCCTCCACGTCGACGGCGACCCCTACGTGGTGGTGGACGGCTCCACCGGCCACCTCGACTACGTCGCCGATGCATACGTCAAGACGGACCGCTTCCCGGAGTCGACGGTGCAGAACGGAGCCTCGTACATGCGCAACGCCGTCAAGGCGGTGGTGGACGCCAGGACGTGCGCGACCACGCTGTACGCGGTCGACCTCAATGAGCCCATCACAGCGGCATGGAACGGCATCTACCCCGGCCTGCTGAAGCCCCTCGACACCATGCCCGCCTCGCTGCGCGCGCACCTGCGCTACCCCGAGGACCTCTTCACCGCGCAGGCCCAAGTGTACGCCAACGTCCACGTCGCCAACGCCTCGGTGTTCTTCAACGGCAGCGACCGCTACCGCATCGCTCAGCAGCAGATCAACGGGCAGCAGCAGGACACCACGCCGTACTACGTCGAGCTCACGCTGCCGGGCGACTCCCAGCCCAGCTTCGTGCTCTTCCAGTCGTTCTCACCGGCGAGCTCGAGCGGAGGCGGTGCCAACAACATGACCGCGTGGCTGGCCGCGCAGTCGGACTACACCAACACGGCGCATCCAAAGCTGGTGGCGGTGCCACTCAACAACTCGGTGAACGTGCTCGGTCCTCTCCAGTTCGACAACAACATCAACACGGATCCCATCATCAGCCCCGAGGTGAGCCTGCTCAGCCAGCACGGCTCGTCGGTGATCCTCGGCAACGTCATCGTGCTGCCCTTCAACAACGACTCGTTCCTCTATGTGCGCCCGCTCTACGTGCTCGCGCAGGGAGGGGCCGGCGGCACGGCGTTCCCGCAGCTCCATGAGGTCATCGTCGGCACCCAGAACGCGGTCGCCCAGGGCGCCTCCTTCAGCGCGGCGCTGCAGACCCTGCTCAACACCACCCAACCCATCCCCGGGCTGCCCACCCCGTCGACGACCACGCCGACCACCACCACACCACCACCGACCACCAAGACGCCGGGCTCGCCGGCCACGTTCACCGCGCAGGAGCTCGCCCTCCTCAACGACCTGCTCAATCATCAGCAGGCCGCACAGGCAGCCCTGCAGAAGAACGATTTCACGACCTTCGGCAAGGAGGAGGACGCCGTCAAGGCGGACACGACCCAGCTCACCGCGCTTCTCCAGCAGAGCCAGTCGGCCACCCCGTCGCCGAGCGCGACTCCGACCGCGAGACCGAGCGCGACCCCGTAGCCCGCTGCGCGGCGCGGGCCGGACGCTGGGCAGGTTGTATAGGCTGCGATCGTGGAGGTGATCGCGCCCGGCATCCGCCAGATCGACACCCTGCTGGGGGGTATGGACCGCATGACCGCGGGGTTCCTCATCGACGGACCGCAGCCCGCGCTGGTGGAGACCGGCTCCCAGAGCAGCGTGGCCGCCGTCACCGACGCGCTCACCGCGGCGGGCCTCGGTCCCAACGACCTGCGCTGGATCATCGTCACCCACATCCATCTCGACCATGCCGGCGGCGTCGGTGACATGGCGATGGCGTTCCCCAACGCCACGGTGGTCGTGCACGAGCGCGGCGCGCGCCACCTGCTCGACCCGACCAGGCTCATCGACAGCGCCGCGCGCGTCTACGGCCCGATGCTCGACGGGCTGTACGGGCGGATGCATCCGGTGCCCGAGGATCGCCTCGTCGCGGCGGCCGACGGCCATCGCGTCGACCTCGGCGACGGGCACCTCCTCACCATGGTCGACTCGCCCGGCCATGCCAAGCACCACCACGCCGTCCTCGACGAGCAGACAGGCACGTTGCTGGTGGGCGACGCGGTGGGGGTCAAGCTGCCCGACTTCGGCATCCTGCGCCCGGCCACACCGCCGCCGGACTTCGACCTCGAGCAGGCGACCGCCAGCCTGCGCCGCTTCGCTGAGCTGCGCCCGGAGCTCGTCGTCCTGACCCACTACGGGCCGGTCGACGAGCCGCTCGCCACTCTCAGCGAGGCCGAGGCGATGCTCCACGAGTGGGTGGAGGTGGCCGAGCGCACCATGCGTGAGAGCGAGGAGGCGGGCATCGACGACGTCGCCGCCGCATTCGCCGCTGCCTTCGCGACAGCGCCCGCGGATCTCCCCGACGAGGTGCGCGAGAAGTTCGAGGTGCTCAACGGCGCGCACAGCAACGCCGCCGGCATCGTCCGTTACCTCTCGACACGCGCCGCCGCCGCCGCCGCGGAGTGAATGCGGCCGGCTCGCGCTCGTCGGGCACGCGGCTGCTCGCCGCGGTGGTGTTGAGCGCGT
>CATPAP010000090.1 GCA_955651875.1 Candidatus Dormiibacterota bacterium | reverse complement strand
CGCCCGACCCGCTGACTCGCTCCCGCGCCGCGCCGTCGACCCGCTCGCACCCACGGATCCCACCGTCCCCGACGTCCCGGTGAGGCCGGTTCCCGGCGCGCCGATCGTACCCGCGCCACTCGGCGGCGGCCCGGTGCTGGGGCCTCCGCCGGAAAACGACCCCCGCTGAAATTGGCCGCCTTCCTGGGGAGGCGATGAGAGGTGCAGGGAGTGGCCGGCGACGAACGCCACCTGACGATCGTCGAGCACCTCGAGGAACTCCGGCGCGTGCTCCTCATCTCCGGCATCGCGTGGATCGTCTGCACCATCGTCGCTTTTATCTTCCACAGCGCGATCTTCGAGTTCCTGCTGCACCCGCTGACGTCGGTGCTCAGCAAGACCAACAACCACATCACCTCGACGGCGATCTTCACGCAGCCCACCGAGGGGCTCACCATTCCCATCAAGATCTCGGCGATCGCCGGGATCATCGGCGCACTGCCCGTGGTGCTCTGGCAGGTGTGGAGCTTCGTGTCGCCGGGCCTGCGTCCGGTCGAGAGGAAGTTCGTCGGGCCGTTCATCGCGTCGGCCTTCGTCCTCTTCGGCGCCGGGGCCGCGTTCGCCTACTTCGTGATGCCGATCGGTTTGAACTTCCTGGCCACGTTCCTCGGCAACAGCGCGGTGTATCTGCCCGACATCAACTCCTACCTCTCGTTCCTGCTGCTCCTCATCATCGCCTTCGGGGTGACCTTCGAGCTGCCCGTGGTGATCATCCTGCTCGGAGTGCTGGGGATCGTCTCCTCGCGAATGCTGCGCCGGAAACGCAAGGGCATCTGGGTGGCGATCATCGCCGGCGCGCTGATCGTCACTCCCGGCGCCGACCCGTACACGCCGACGGCGCTGTTCATCCCGCTCATCCTCTTCTTCGAGGCGTCCATCCTCATCCTCGACAAGGTGGTGAAGCGGTAGCCGGTCGACCTCAGGGGGCGAGGATCTGCCTCGCCCCGATAAGCTGCGTGACCATGCGTCCTGACGGCCGTGCGTCCGACGAGATCCGGCCCACGACGATCGAGCTCGGTCCGCTTCCCTACGCAGAGGGAAGCGCGCTGATCATCTCGGGCGACACGCGAGTGCTCTGTGCGGCCAGTGTCGAGGAGCGCGTGCCCCAGTTCCGCAAGGGGAGCGGCCGCGGCTGGGTCACGGCCGAGTACGCGATGCTGCCGCGCAGCACCATGACGCGCAGCGAGCGCGACGGGCGCAGGGGCCGGGTCGACGGTCGTGTCCAGGAGATCCAGCGCCTGATCGGGCGCAGCCTGCGCGCGGCTGTCGACTTCGCGCGCCTCGGCGAGCGCAGCGTCTTCATCGACTGCGACGTGCTCGTCGCCGACGGCGGCACCCGCACCGCGTCGATCACCGGCGGCTACGTCGCCCTGGCTGTGGCGGTCGCCAAGCTCCGCGCGGCCGGCGTGGTCAGCGAGGACCCGCTGCGCTGGCAGGTCGCTGCGGTGAGCGCCGGGATCGTGGCCGGTGAGCCACGGCTCGACCTCAACTACCTCGAGGACTCCGCCGCAGACACCGACATGAACTGTGTCGGCAGCGGGGACGGGCGCTTCATCGAGCTCCAGGGCAGCGCGGAGCAGGAGCCTTTCTCCCGCACCGAGATGGACATCCTGCTCGGCCTCGCGGCGGCAGGGATGCAGCAGCTCTTCGCCATCCAGTCGGCGGCGCTCGCCACGGCGTGAGCGGCGCTCCCCGGCTGGCGGACGGTGCGCGCCGGCTGGTGGCGGCGACCAACAACGGCGGCAAGCTGCGTGAGTTCCGACGGCTCCTCGTCGCCCACCGGTGGGATGTCGTCAGCCTTGCCGAGGCGGGCTGGACCGGCGCGCTCCACGAGCCTGGCGTCACCTACGCGGAGAACGCGCTCGCCAAGGCGGCGGCGGTTTCGGCCGCGCTGCAGCTGCCCGCGCTCGCCGATGACAGCGGCATCGAGGTTGACGCCCTGCACGGCTGGCCCGGCCCACTCTCGGCGCGGTGGCTCGGCCCCAACGCCACCGACGAGGAGCGGCTCGCCGGGCTCGTCGCCGAGGTGGACCGCCGCTGTCCGGGCGAACGTCACGTGCGATACGTCTGCGTCGTGGCGTTCTGCCGCCCCGGCGCCGAGCCCGTGATCGCCCACGGTGAGTGTCTCGGCACCCTGACCGAGCCCTGCGGCGACGGGGGCTTCGGCTACGACCCCGCCTTCCTGAGCGACGACCTCGGCGTCACCTTCGGGGCTGCCACAGATGTTGACAAGGACCGCGTCTCGCACCGCGCGCGGGCTCTGCGCCGCCTCGCTGAGAGCGGGGTTCTCGATCCGACGCTCGGCGCTCCCTGAGGTCGAAGCGCGGTCGCAGGCACCGCCGCCGACGGTGCCGTGGCTCACAATGCCTCGTCGTGTCACGCCGCCGTTCGGCCGTCTCGTCACAGCCGGTCCGTCTCCTGCTCGCGGTCGCCGCGATCGCGCTCGCCGGTGTCATCGCCTTCCTGTTCACCGTCAACCGAACCCAGGTTCCTGGCAGCGCGCCCCAGGCAACGCGTCCGCCCGCCGTCACGGTGGTGGTGCCCTCGCCGACGCCGTCCCTCGACGATCTCGCCCGCGCACAGTTGAGCCGCACGGTCACCATCGAGGCCCTGGGCAGCAACGAGGAGGGCCTCGGCACCGGGTGGCTGCTCGATGCCAAGGGCGACTTCGTCACCAACGCCCACGTCATCCAGGGTCAGTTGAGCGTGCGCATCCGCGCCCGTGATGGGTCCTCCCACGTCGGCGACGTGGTGGGCGTCGACCGTGACCTCGACGTTGCCGTGGTCCGCAGTCGCGACGGCTTCGGCGGTGCTCCACTGGTTCGCTTTCCCGGCTTCATCACCAAGTTCCCGCAGCCTGTGGTCGCGATCGCAAGCGGCCACGCCACCGGCCACGGCGACATCACCGACGAGAGCCTCAACAGGATTGCAGCCGACGTCCCCGTGACGAGCGACACCACCACCGGGCAACCCCCGACCACCACGGACTATCGCGACATGCTCGTCATCGATGGCCGGACCATCTATCCGGGCAACAGCGGGGGGCCGGTGCTCGACGACCAGGGCCGCGTGGTCGGGATCGTGACCCTCGCCAGCCGGTCGGTCTCCGAGGGCTACGCCATCCAGCTCAACCGGGTCCTGAGCGAGCTGCTGGCCTTCGCTGCCCGATGACCGCTTCGAAGGTGCCGTCTTCGGGTACGGTCAGAAACGTGAACGAGTACGACATCGCCATCGTCGGCGCCGGCCCCGCCGGCCTCACCGCCGCCCTGTACGCCGGCCGGAGCAAGATCCGGGCGGTCGTCATCGAGGCCAAGGCCCCCGGAGGTCAGCTGCTCAACACCGAGCTCATCGAGGATTACCCGGGTTTCAAGAGCATCCTCGGCGCCGACCTCGCCACCGTCATGCTCGCCCAGGCGGAGCAGTTCGGTGCTGAGGTCGTCTACTCGCCGGCCAAGCGCATCCGCGTCGAGGACGACGGGATCAAGGTGATCGAGACCGACTCCGGCGAGTACCGCGCGCCGGCGGTCATCATCACCGCGGGTGGCAACCCGCGCAAGCTCGACGTCCCGGGCGAGGTGGAGTTCGCAGGCCGCGGGGTCTCGTACTGCGCGGTGTGCGACGGCGCCTTCTTCGAGGGACTGAGGCTGGCCGTGGTCGGCGGCGGCGACGCCGCGGTGGAGGAGGCTGTGTTCCTCACGCGGTACGCGCAGAGGGTGACGCTCATCCACCGGCGCGACCAGTTCCGAGCGCAGCCGATCCTCATCGAGGAGGCCCGCGAGCACCCCAAGATCGACATCCTCCTCGACACGGTCGTCGAATCCATCGAGGGGGAGGGTAAGGTCAGCCACGTCATGATGCGTGGCACGGTGAACGGCGCCGCGTCGCGCCTCGACGTCGGCGGCGTCTTCATCTTCGTCGGGTTCATCCCGAACACCGGTCTTGTCGACGTACACAT
>CATPAP010000089.1 GCA_955651875.1 Candidatus Dormiibacterota bacterium | reverse complement strand
TGGGGATGGACGCGGTCAGCGATGCCATGGCGACGGTGACGGGGCGGCCGGCCGCGGACTTGGAACCAATTTCCGCATGCAAACCCCGACCGCCGTAGCGACCTCGTCGCGGCCTGACGTCCGTCCGATCGACGCTAGCTCACGCGTAGGGACCGGCGCGCTATTGGCTGGGGTCGGGGACATCCTCGCCGTCGTCCACCAGACGGAGGCGCGTCTCATCTCTGAGCGCCGCCTCCCGGCACACGGCCGGTCTTTCGGCGTCGGCCGACGTTCTTGCGTATCGACAGTGCTGCTCCGCGGCAAGGGCGGGCAGGTGATTGGCCATGGCGGACGCCCACCCACAGCTCGCCACGAGCCGTTCGAAGTTCCAGCCCTTGAGCTTCACCAACGGTCTCCTCACCTATCGACTATGTCAAAGCGCCCCTTACGCCGGCTGCGTAGAAATGGCGAAGACGCGGTGGCGCACGAGATTGATTGGGATCCTGAACTCAGGTCTCATCGCCTCAGGGTGGCCGCGTCAGGGGCCTGGGCCGGGGCCATCCCGCGTACTCTTAAGCAGCACCAGTCGGAGGACCAACGAGGTGACACGCCATGACCGTCCAGACCCAGGGCGTGTGGGCACGATCAGCATCGCAGGAACCTCCATCCGCTGAGCGTTTTCTGGCGGTCCGGGACCTGACGGAGGGCCTCGCCGAGCCGCTGTCGGCCGAGGATCAGACTGTCCAATCGATGCCCGACTGCAGCCCTACCAAGTGGCATCGGGCGCACACCACGTGGTTCTTCGAGGAGTTCGTCCTCGGGTCGAACATGGAAGGCTTCCAACCGTTCGATCCGCGCTACCGCTATCTGTTCAACTCCTACTACGAGAGCATCGGCCCGCGCCACGCGCGTCCGGAACGAGGTCTGCTCACCCGACCCGGCATCGCCGAGATCTCCGAGTATCGGCGGCGCACGGACGAGATCATGGTCAACTTTCTCTCCTCGTCCCTGCCAGCTGACGTTACGGGCATCATCGAGCTGGGTCTTCATCACGAGCAGCAGCACCAGGAACTCGTGCTGATGGACCTCAAGCACCTGCTCTCACGCAACCCGCTTCGACCGGTCTATCGCGGTGGCGTTGCAGAGGCGCTGGGCGCGGCTCGGGAGCTCGATTGGATTCACCACCCCGGAGGAATCGTGGACATTGGTCACGACGGCGCCGGCTTCGGCTTCGACAATGAGGGTCCACGCCATCGTGAGCTGCTCAGGCCCTTCCTCATCGCCGACCGTCCGGTGACCTGCGGTGACTGGCTGGCGTTCATGGCCGATGGCGGCTACGCGCGTCCCGAGCTGTGGATGTCCGACGGATGGGCGTGCGTCAAGGAGAACGGCTGGCAGGCGCCCCTCTACTGGCTGGACAGCGAGAGCGATGAGTGGTCGATCTTCACCCTCACCGGAGTGCGAGCCGTCGACCCGACCGAGCCGGTGTGTCACGTGGCTTGGTACGAAGCTGACGCTTACGCGCGCTGGGCATCGGCGCGTCTCCCCCTCGAGGCGGAATGGGAGGCCACCGCTGAGCGCATGCCGGTCGAGGGCAGCCTTCTGTCGAGTGGTCGCCTGCATCCCGCGGCGCCGGCGGATGGTTCAAGTCAGTTCTTTGGCGACGTCTGGGAATGGACATCCAGTTCCTACTCGCCCTATCCGGGCTTCCAGCCCGCGGCCGGTGCCGTCGGCGAGTACAACGGCAAGTTCATGGTCAATCAGTTCGTGCTACGCGGCGGCGCCTGCGTCACCCCACCGGGTCACATCCGCGCCACCTATCGGAACTTCTTCCCGCCGGCCGCGCGCTGGGCGTTCAGCGGACTGCGCCTCGCGCGCGACGCATGACCGCCAGTTGGCAGCTGAGCGCACGGCGATGAACCTCGCCCCCATCACGGTGGCCGTCCACACACTCGGCCGGGACTCTCGGCAGGAGTTCATCGACGCGGTGCGGACGGGTTTCGCCCGAACCCCCAAGACGCTGTGGCCGCGCTGGTTTTACGACGACCGCGGTTGTGAGCTGTTCGATGCGATCACGCAGCTGCCCGAGTACTACCAGACCCGGACCGAGATGAGCATCCTCGAGGAACACGCGCGCGCGATCATGGAGCGCGTTCGGCCGGCGTCGATCGTTGAACTGGGCGCGGGATCGTGTACCAAGTCGCGCGTACTCATTCGCGCCGCCAAGGGCATGGGATCCCTGTGGACCTTCGTGCCCTTCGACATAAGCGAGGCGACCTTGCGCAGATCCGCCTCGGAGTTGATCGACGAGTTCGATGATCTGACCATCTACTGCGTCACCGGTGAGTTCGATCACCACCTATCCCAGATACCTCGCTTCGGCCGTCAGCTGATCGTGTTCCTCGGCAGCACCATCGGCAACTTCGAGCCGGACGAGGCCCGGACTTTTCTCACAGAGGTGCGACGGCTGATGCAACCTGGTGACCACTTTCTCATCGGCGTTGACTTCGTCAAAGACGAAGGAGATCTGGTCGCAGCCTACAACGATTCACAAGGCACGACTGCCGATTTCAATCTCAACGTACTCGCGCGGATCAACAACGAGCTCGACGCCGACTTCGACCTCGACGCATTCCGGCACCTTGCACTGTGGAACGCGGCCGAGCACCGCATCGAAATGTACCTCCGTTCTCTCAGACAGCAGGAGGCCGCCGTGCGAGAGGCGGGGCTCACAGTGCGGTTCGCTGAGGGAGAGCTCACTCGCACTGAGGTCTGCACCAAATACACCCGTGAGCACGTGCAGGCGATGTTGATGGACGTGGGAATCAGGGTCGTCGACTGGTACACGGACCCCGCTCAGCGCTTCGGCCTCCTCCTCGCCCGCTAGCGAGAAGGCGCGCGGATGAATCGCGGGTCGTAGGCTGCCACCCCGGCCTGGTTGACACTCGTCCGCTTCGTGTTCGGACCGTGCACATAGGTCCGGATCGTCCATCCCGATCTCAACGGCCGACTGATTGACGTGATCGCGTCCGGGCAGGTCCACCCTCGTCCCGCCCAATGGGCGTCGCTGCCAGCCGGCTGATGGGTCGCTTACACAAGCACGCCGCCGGCGAGAGCCGGCATCTGTGTCGGAGCCTCCGGCTTGCGGTGAGACACTCTGCGGTCGTGGGACGCATCCCGGTGACTCCCCAGCTGCTCCGTGAGGTCTCGGCAGTCTGCGCTGCAACGCTGCGACCCGCCGCTGATCGGGACTGGTCGGTTCCCGCCGGCGAGCTGGAGTGGGGCTGCGAGGACACCCTGCGCCACGGGATCTCCGCGCTCGCCTTCTATGCCAGTCATCTCGCGACCCGATCCCGCGGTCCGCTCCCCTTTCAGCATGTCGAGGAGCCGAGCCTGGGAATCACCGAGCTCCTGGCCTGCCTGGAAATTCGCGGCGCCATCCTCGCCGAGCTGGCGCTCGGGGCCCCGTCCGATGCCCGGGGATGGCACCTGATGGGTCTCGCCGACGCGGAGGGCTTCCTGGCCATGGGCTGCAGTGAAATCCTGATCCACACGGATGACATCGCTTCCGGTCTCGCCGCCCTCGGTTTCCAGCCTGCGAGCTCGCTGGTGACTCCGGTCGCGTCGCGTCTATTCCTATGGGCGCCCTGAGATGCCGAACCGTGGGCGGCATGCCGCCGGGCCAACGGTCGGATGCCGTTGGGGGATCGCCAACGCCTGGCGCCCGACTGGGAGATGTGGTGCGCGCCCCTTGAGGGAGTGGGACGGCGTCACCCGCACCGGCTCGCCGTCCGCGCGGCTTGTCATCCGGCGCTGAATGGGGTCGGTCCGGCTGGCTCCGGATGGTCAACGAGGTCTCCTCGCTCGATCAGGCAGGTCGGATCATTGACGCACGGTCGATCCTGGTCTCATACATCCGGACCGCGACGACGGTACCCGACACGGCTGTCAGCACGGCGACCAAGCCAATCGCCGCGGGAATGCTCACCAAATCGGCGACCACCCCAGCGACGAGCGCCCCGATGGCGAAGCCGGCATCGCGCCAGAATCGATACACGCCGACCGCGCTGGCCCGCCACCGCGGATGAGCAACGTCGCCGATGACGGCCAGAAGCGTCGGATACACCATCGCCGTCCCCGCGCCCAGGAGAAGCGCACCAAGCAACCAAGCCACAAAGCCGTGGGTCGCGGCAATGATGCCGAGTGCCAGTGTTTGCAACCACATTCCAGTGGCGATGAGCCACTTCCGTCCAACACGGTCGGAGAGCGCCCCGGTAACTAGCTGCCCCGCGCCCCAGACCGCCGGGTAGGTGGCCACCACGATTGCGATTGATGCCACCGACAGACCGCCGCGGGCGAAGAAGATCGGGAACAAGCCCCAGGCCAAGCCGTCGTTGAGATTGTTGACCATCCCCGCCTGCGTCGCAGCTGACAAGGCGTGTTCACGGACGGTTGTGTGGAGAAAAACCTCTCGTACCGACATTGGGCGGTCATCCGTGGCTTGCCAAGAGTCCGCCAGTGCCTCTTGGCGTGCGTGGCCATGCGTCTCACGTACGAAGAGAGTGGAGATGCCCAGTCCCAACCCGGCGCACGCGACCCCGAGGAAGAACGGCGCCGGCCTCAGGCCGAATCTCTCCGCAAGGACTCCAGTCGTCAGCGCTGCCGCGGCAACCGCCAAATACCCGGAAGCCTCGTTGAGACCCATGGCCAGACAGCGTCGTTCAGGTCCAACCAGGTCGATCTTCATGATGACGGTGGTGGACCACGTGAGCCCCTGGTTCACACCGAGCATGACGTTGGCAAAAAGAATCCAACCCCAACTCGGCGCCCAGATGAGAATGATGGGAACGGGAATACCAACGAGCCAACCGCCAACTAGAACCGGTTTACGACCAAAGCGGTCCGAAAGTATTCCCGCGACCAGGTTCGTCGCTGCCTTGGCCAATCCGAAAGCAACGATGAAACTGACAGTCGCGGTCAGAGCAGTCAGCTGGAAGACGCGCTCGCCGAGCAGGGGAACCACGGTTCGCTCCTGGCCGACCATCGCACCCACGAGAGCGTTGACCCCGACGAGCAACCCGAACTGCCCGAGATTGGCTCGCAGTCCCAGACGGTCCGAGCGACGTGCCGCAATCATCACCCCGTCTCGAGTTGACTCTCGGAGCCAGCCGCCCATTCTTCGGGTCCGCCTTCGACCACGGTCAGTTCTGACCTGCCCGCCCGTTCGAGCATGCTTGCCCCAGTCGCGGCGCGTTCGCCGTGGCCACACATGAGCACCAGCGGGCCGTCCGGTAGCCCGCTCTCACCGGCGAGCTGACCGAGTTCGACATGGCGGGCCCCGGGGAGGTGCCCGGCAAGGAACTCCGATTTCTGGCGCACATCGTCGACTGGAATCCCAGGGATCTCCGCTGCCTGGACCAGCCCAGCGCGACGCACCTCAAATCCAGCCGCGCGCCATGCCTCCACGCCACCCTGAAGTTCGCCGGCGATCCTCTCGTATCCAATCTTCAGCGCCTGTCGGACAAGATCGTCGCGATCCTGGTTATCGTTGGCGACGAACACAAGCGGTACGTCATGAGGGGCAATCCAGCCCAGCCACGTTGCAAAGGCCGGGCGCAACGCGATGGCGAGTGAACCGGGAATATGCCCGGCAGCGTAGTCGGATACTGGGCGCACATCGATGATCACGGCACTATCGGCTACCAGCTTGCGCACATCGTCCGGGGCGAGGCGCGGCAATGCAGGTGGCGCGCCAAAGACGTGCGGTCCGACCCGGTTCACGCCTTGCAGTCGCAAAAAATACGGAGGGTAGGACCCGAGACCGGCCAGCAAAAGAGCCGCGAAAGTCTGCTCGTCGTGAGTCGCGAGGAATGGATTTGCGGCACGCTCGCGACCCAGGGTCGTGGTGCGCTCGCCACCAGCTGGGGCCGCGCAGAATGAGCCAGCCCCGTGCGTCGGGTAGACATGCAGATCGTCGGGGAGGTCGTGCAGTTTGTCGCGCAACGACCGATACAGCATGCGGGCGTAGTGCTCCCCTCCGTCGGGATCCACAAGGTCAGTCCGCGCCACCGCCCCGACCAGCAATGAGCCGCCCGTGAAGAGCGCAATGGACCGGGATCCGTCGAGGAGGAGGTAGGTCAGATGCTCAGGAGTGTGCCCCGGAGTCGCGAGCGCCCGCAGCGTCAACCCGCCCAGATCGACGTCCTCGCCGTCCTCCACGCCGAGGTGAGAGAACTCCCGGTGACCGAGAGACGAGGCAATAACGCGAGCGCCATGGGCGCTGAGCTCACCGCTCCCCGAAACGAAGTCGGCGTGGAGGTGCGTCTCCGCTACGTATGCAATGGTGAGGCCATTCGCTTTTGCGAGGTCCAGGTAGGCCCTCGGGTCTCGACTTGGATCCACCACGAGCGCCCGACCATCGCCGATGTCGACCAGATACGAGCTGTTGCCAAGCCCCTCGTCGACGAGGCTATGGATGGTGGTCATGACAGGCTCATCAAATGGTGGCCGGCTGAGCGGCCGGCGCCAGTGCGGTTGGTACGGCTTCGTGCGGCCGCCGCCCGGCGACGACGAGATAGCCGAGGTACGGGACAGCGCGCGCGACCCGCGGCACAGTCCACGCAAGCTTGCGGACGTAGGACGCGCGGGAAAGGCCTCGAGCCATGAAGCGCGTGGCTCCCACCACGCCCTCATCGGCGAGGAACCCTCGCACAGTCATCATCTCGAAGGGACCGGAGCGATACTCAAGCTCGCTGAGCCCGGCACCGCCGTAGATGCGTTCCCAGTCCTCCTGGGTGTCGAAGAGCATTCCCGGGCAGACCTGTCCCAGGAATGCCTCACGCGCGGCTGGTGATGGAGGTCGTCGCCAGAGGAATTCCGTGGCGAGCACCCAGCCACCTGGTCGCGTGACCCGCACCAACTCACGAGCGGCACGCTCACGGTCGACGAACATGGTGACCGCCTCTGCAATGACACAGTCGAAGGCTCCATCCGCGAAAGGAAGATCCACGATGTCCCCGTGGCTGACCGTGACCCGGTCCGAGACCCCGGCCCGGCGAACATTGCGCTCAGCACGTGCGAGCATCAGTGGGCTGATATCGACGGCGGTGACCGAGACGTCGAATCGCTGGGCGAGCCCAATGGCGGTCGTCGCCACGCCGCAGCCGACGTCAAGGACGCGCTGCCCCGGAGAGAATTTCCCCAGCTCCATGATTTGGTCAGTAGAGCGCCGGCCGCCTGGATGGATGACCCGTTTTCCGAGCAGGGCAAAGAAAGCGTAGGGATCCAGTTTCTTGACATCCGGTCGACGAGTGTCGTTCGTCGTCATCTCGGTGACCTCAGCCTGCCTTCCGTGCGAGGATGGAGACGCTCCTGACGCCGTATGTCTTCGTCGCGTTGGCGGCGCTTTCTGACACGAAGTGGTACTGGTCGTTGTCGCGGACCACCTCGATGGAAAAGCCGGCGCTTTCGATCGCCTCACGGTAATCGTCTCGCTGCATCGCACCGCCGATACACGCTGCCCACAGTGACGCGTTGCAGGTGACGCCTTCGGGCAGCTGGATCGAGGTCACGATGTCCGCGATTGCCAGCCGACCACCCGCTCGAAGCACGCGGGCCGCCTCGACGAAGACCTTGCCCTTCTCAGGGCTGAGGTTGATGACACCATTGCTGATCACCACATCGGCCGATTCAGCCCTGACCGGCAGTTGCTCAATCTGCCCGTCGCAAAACTCCACATTGACGAATCCAGCTTGTTCGGCAAGGCGCTGTGCTTTGTGGAGCTGCGCGTCGGTCATGTCAATGCCGACCACCCGGCCGGCACTGCCGACCTTGCGTGCAGCTACGAAGCTATCCATTCCGGAGCCGCTCCCGAGATCGACAACCGTGTCCCCTGGAGCCAGGCCTGCAAGGTCGAAGTAGTAGCCGACCCCTGCGAACGAGGCGATGGCTTCGGCGGGGATGGCATCGAGGTCTTGGGAGGGGTACCCCAGGCGCTCCGCCAAGTCCCGCCCGGTATGGAAGTGGAACTCTCGCTCCGGATGATCGGCGACCTCCCGATACATCTCCTTGACTCGAGTCGTGAGCTCATCCGTGTTCAGCGTCGCCCTCGTCGTTGCCACTCCGTTCTCCTTTGCTGTGGGATGCCCACCGGCCTCGCTCCCGGGTTGCGGCCCGGAAAGCTGCGGTCGAATCCGCCTCGAGCGGGTCAGTGACTTGTTGAGCTATTCAGCGCTCGCGGCGGAGTTCACGAGCGGCGCCATATAG
>CATPAP010000088.1 GCA_955651875.1 Candidatus Dormiibacterota bacterium | reverse complement strand
CCCAGCGATTCGGCTGGGCGAAGCCGCAGCGGTTCGAGCGCTTCGGCACCGGGCAGGTCCGCGGCGCCGGCTTCGTCGTCGAGGTGGTGCGCGCACGCGCCGAGAGCTACGACGCCACGTCCCGCAAACCCGACGTGCGTCCAGGCACGCTCGAGGAGGACATCTGGCGCCGCGACTTCACCGTCAACGCGCTCTGCCAGACGCTCGACGGCCGTGTCGTCGATGTCACCGGTCGCGGCCTCGACGACCTCAGGCGCGGCGTGCTGCGCACCCCGCTGGCGCCGGAGCTGACCTTCAGCGAGGACCCGCTGCGCATGTTCCGCGCCGCCCGGTTCGCCGCCCAGCTCGGCTTCACCACCGCCCCCGGTCTGACCACCGCGATGGCCGCGATGGCGCAGCGCTCGGCCATCCTCAGCGCCGAGCGCGTCGCCGAAGAGCTGCGCCGCCTGCTGCTGTGCGCGCATCCGCGGGCGGGCCTCGAGCTCCTCCGTGACGGTGGGCTTCTCGCCGTCTGGTTGCCGGAGCTCGAGGCCATGGTGGGCGTGGAGCAGGGCGGCTTTCACATCTACGACGTCTTCGACCACAGCGCGCGCACCGTTGCCGGCGTCCAGCCCGACCTGGTCACCCGCCTCGCCGCGCTGCTCCACGACGTCGGCAAGCCGCCTACCCACGCCGTCGACGACTCGGGCAAGCACACCTTCTACAACCATGCCGGCGTCGGCGCCGACCTGGCCGCAGCCCTGCTGACGCGCCTGCGCTTCAGCAACGACGAGGTCGCCGCGGTCGCGCTGCTGGTGCGCAACCACCTCAGGCCCATCCAGTACCAGCCTGCCGAGTGGGGCGACGCCGCGGTGCGCCGCCTGGTGCGCGACGTCGGCGAGCAGCGCGCGCGCCTGCTCGACCTGGCGCGTGCCGACACGCGTGCCTCCTCGTTTCCCGACACCGACGCCATCGACGACCTCGAGCAGCGCATGGAGCGGCTCGATGTCGGCGGCGCGGTCTCGCGCATGTGCGCCCCGCTGGACGGGAACCAGATCATCGACATGGCCGCTGGGCGGCCACCGGGACCCTGGGTGGGAGCGGTGCAGCGCGCTCTCGAGGAGGCGGTGCTCGACGGCGCCATCCCCTCGGGTGACGCGGACGCGGCACGGCGTTGGCTGGAGGATCACCGCGACCTGTTCGAGGACACAACCACTCACGGGTGGCGCGGGGGCGGGCGATAGAATGCCACGTTCATGCTGAAGCGCCTGCGTTTCCTCAAGCGACTCGCCGTCGATCTTCCGCGGCAGGCACGCCTCGCCTACTGCTTGGTGCGCGATCCACGTGTCCCGGTGCGCATCAAGCTCGCGTTCGGTGTCGGCATCGGCGTCATCGTCACCCCGTTCGTCGACCTCCCCGCCGCCATTCCGGTGATCGGCGAGCTCGATGTTCTTGCACTGTCCATGCTGGCACTGCGCCTCTTTATCGTCGCGTGCCCGGACGACGTCGTCGCCGACGTGCAGCAGCAAATCCTCGAAGAGAGCAGCGTCTTCGACGAGGACCTGCGCAGCGGCGAGCGCGTCGCGATCTGGATCGCGCGGCGCTTTCAACACGACGATTCGCAGACGCAGTATCCGACAGAGTTCGAGCAGCCGGCGAGCAGCGCCGAGCCCGAGCAGGTCACGAGGATTGGGGCGTGAAGGTGCTGTTCGTCAAGGAGGTGCAGGGCACGGCCAGGGCCGGTGACGTCAAGGAGGTGTCGCCTGGCTACGCGCGCAACTACCTGCTGCCCAAGCACCTCGCGGTGGTCGCCGACGACCGTGTCGTGGACCAGATCAAGCAGCGCGAGGAGGCGGCGCGGCGGCGCACCGAGAAGGCGCTGACGCAAGCGCGCGAGGCGGCGGCGCGTCTGCGCAAGCTGACCGTGACGATCTATGCGAAGACGGGCGAGGCAGGCAAGCTGTTCGGCTCGGTGACCAACGCCGACATCGCCACCCAGTTGAAGCGCGAGGCCGGCCTCGACATCGACAAGCGCAAGATCGAGGTCGAACCCCCGATCAAGTCGCTCGGTCCCCACGAGGTCACCGTCCAGCTGCACACGGAGGTCATTGAAACACTGCGCGTCGTCGTCACAGCCCAGTGACCACACAGCCCGCGTCCGACATCGCCGTCAACGTCACCGGGACGCTCGCGTCCGGTCGCGTCCCGCCCAACGATATCGGCGCCGAGCGCGCCGTCCTGGGTTCGCTGATGATCGACCAGGCGGCGATCGCGGAGATCCGCGACATCCTCGAGCCCGAGGACTTCTACGCCGAACGGCACGCTCAAATCTACCGCGCCGCCACCGCGCTCGCCGACCGCGGCGACCCCATCGACGAGGTCACCCTGCAGGCGCAGCTGGAGCGCGGTCCCGGCATCGGCCGCGCCGGCGGCCTCGACTACATCTCCGAGCTGACCCTCGAGGTGCCGACCGCCGCGTCCGTGCGCCACTGGGCCGAGATCGTCATCAACCACGCCCTGCGCCGGAGGCTCATATCCGCTGGATCGGAGGTCTCGCGGATCGGCTTCGACAACGCGGTCAGCGCCGTCGACGCCATCGACTCCGCAGAGCAGAAGATCTTTGCGATCGGCCAGACCAGACGGGGCAGCGAGGCTGTGCACATCGCCAAGCTCGTCCACGACACCTGGGAGATGCTCGAGGAGCGGCTCCAAAAGAAAGAGCTGATCAACGGGGTGCGCACCAATTTCCCGCGACTTGACGGCTTGACACAGGGCCTACAGCCACAGGAGCTGATCATCCTCGCCGCTCGCCCTTCGGTCGGAAAGACGTCCTTTGCCCTGAACATCGCTCGCAACGCCGCGCACGTCGCGAGGATTCCAGTGGTCATCTTCTCCCTGGAGATGAGCCGGCAGGCCCTTGCTCAGCGGCTGATCTGCAGCGACGCCGGGGTGAACTCGCACATTCTGCGATCCGGCCAGGCGAGCCAGCACGATTTCTCCCGCATCGCCGGCGCCATGGACAGACTCACCCAGGCTGAGCTGTGGATCGACGATACCCCGCGTCTTTCCATCGCCACACTGCGAGCGCGCGCCCGGCGGATGAAGTCCCAGTACGGGATCGGATTGATCATCATCGACTACCTGCAGCTCATGCACGGTGGCCGCCAGGAATCGCGCGTCCAGGAGGTTTCCGATATCTCCTCTGGACTCAAGGCGGTGGCCAAGGAGCTCGAGGTCCCCGTGCTGGCGCTGTCGCAGCTGTCCCGCGCCAGCGAGCAGCGCACCGACAAGCGTCCGCAGCTGTCCGACCTCCGAGATTCGGGTTCCATCGAACAGGACGCCGACGTCGTCCTCTTCCTGTACCGCGAGGGGATGCACAAGCCTGACGTGGACCGCTCGCGCACCGAGCTCATCGT
>CATPAP010000087.1 GCA_955651875.1 Candidatus Dormiibacterota bacterium | reverse complement strand
GCGCCGTACCTGGCGCGCGCGGCGGCCACCGTCCTGCGCCACGCAGGGCTGCGTGAGGTGCGTTCAAACCGCGACAGCCTCGGGGTCACCCGCGCGCTGATCGGACGCCTGTGAGCGACCCCGCCGTCGGCCCACCGTGGCACCGCCCGCTGCGCGGCACGCTCGACGAGCACGTCATCGACAGCGTGGCGCTGCGGGGCAACCGGCTCGGTGACCCGAGCGTGCGGCCGCTCTACGTGTACTCACCGCCGGGCGCGACGTCGCAGGGCGCGCCGCTTCCTGTGATCTATCTCATCCAGAGTTTTGCCGGCCAGGTGGACATGTGGCGCAACCGCAGCTGGCATCGGCTCAGCGGCATCGAGCTCATCG
The DNA here is from genome assembly GCA_955651875.1 of Candidatus Dormiibacterota bacterium. Lineage (GTDB taxonomy): Bacteria > Chloroflexota > Dormibacteria > Aeolococcales > Aeolococcaceae > Aeolococcus. Next base: position 2,422 of record CATPAP010000087.1, on the reverse strand, counting down.
ACGAGCTGTTCAGCGACGAGTCGGTGCCACCCTGCCGGGTGGCGATGATCGACTGCTGGACGTCGCTCGGCGGGAGCCAGTTCGTCGACTCGCCGGGAACAGGGCGTTATCACACGTATCTCTGCGAGGAGGCGGTTGCCTTCGTCGACGCCCGCCACCCCACGCTCGCGCTCCGCGATCACCGCGCCATCACCGGCAAGTCCAGCGGCGGTTACGGCGCGATGATCACACCGATGCTCCGTCCCGACGTGTTCGGGGCGCTGGCCACGCACGCCGGCGACGCGCTCTTCGAACTGTGCTACTGGAAGGACGTGCCCGACGTGGTGCGCGCGCTGCGCGACCGCTACGAGGGCTCCTACGAGCGCTACCTCGCCGACAGGCTCACCCGCCCGGTCATGACCGAACCTGCGGACGCTGCGCTGCTCAACATGTGGGCGATGGCGTCGGCGTACTCAGCCGACGAGGACGGCACCGTCAACCTCCCATTCGACATCAGCAGCGGCCGGATGATCGACGAGGTGTGGGAGCGGTGGCTGGCATGCGACCCAGTGCGCATGGTCCGTGCGCATGCTGATGCGCTGCGTTCGCTTCGGGGCATCTACATCGACGCCGGGACGCATGACGAGTATTTCCTCGATCTCGGGGCCGTCGCCTTCCGCGACGCGCTGGCGGACATCGGCGGCGTCACCGACGTGCAGTTCGAGCTGTTCGCGGCCGGGCACGGCGGCATCGAGTACCGCTACCCACTGGCGCTGCGGTACCTCGCGGAGCGCATCGCCGCACCGCGCTGATCGCTCAGCGGTGCGAGGAGGCGCCCGAGCCCACCGGGGTCGGCTGCTCGGCTTCGCGCGCCGGCCCGCTCGGGATGTGCACGATCACGGGGGTGGTCTCGGTGTCCGGCGCCGGCGGTCCCGGCGGTGGCGTGCCGGGGTTGCCGCGGTCGTCGGGACCGTCGTCCTGGTCGCGCTCGTCCGAGCTTGCAGCGGTCAGGTAGAACGCGGAGAGCGAGCCGAGGAACAGCGACAGCGTCACCGCCATGGGGATCGTCAGCGCGAGGTCGACCTGGCCCTGGACGCCGATGAACGCGAGAACCACGAAGGTGATGATGACCGTCGCGGCCGGCACCGTCCACACCCAGAGGGTGCGCCCCTCGCGGTCGGCCCCGAGCCTGCGCTCGAGGCGCCGCAGCGCTGGAGGGAGCCAGCCGAGAAAGCCGCCACGCCGTTCGTCCACGCAACCATCGTACTCGCGTGTTCCAGTTTGTCCGAGGCGTGGCCCAACGTTGCGTCAGATGACGCGCAGGGCGCTCACCTCATCGCGCTCGCGACGACTCAGCGCCCGGAGCACAGCCGTCGCCCCGTGGCGAAGCCGTGCCGCATCGACCAGCGCGCCGATGGCCACATCGGTCCCAGGCGTGGGGCCGACATCCAGCCCAACGGACACGGCCAGATCGTCGGTGTGTACCGCGAGTTCGACGATGCGTGTCACCAGGTAGCCGTCGAGCAACATCACGTTGCCGCCTGCGACGGCGAGACGGCGGTCCACGGGTTCGTCGCGGAGGCGGCGCTCCAACCGACGGACCGTGTCGTCGAAGCGCCTGACGAGAGCGATGCAGCCGTCGGCCGCTGCAGCCTCACTCCTGGCGCGAACGCCGGTGTGCAACGGCGAGTCGAGATCCGTGTCGCTGAGCACAACGCTGAGGTAGTCACTTGGTGACAACGTGCGTGCGGAGGACGGAGGAGTTTGAGCATCCAGATACTCGGGAACCGTGAACACTGCACGGCCCAGGTGGCCGGCGACGGCTCCCACGGACATGCGTGCCAACGCGCTCGGGTCGTTCCAATGTTCGGCTACTGCGGGCTGGCTCATGACACCGTGGGCGGCCTCAGCCGCAGCCAGGAAGACGGCGCGGGAGCCGGACGGCTCGCTCATCGATCCGATTTTCTCAGGCTCACAAGTCGATTAGCATATGGTTGGAAAACGCGCCCGTCACGAAGCCGCCTCGCTCGGTAGGCTGCCCGTGAGCACTCGCGTCCGATGTGGGAGACTGACGGTCGATGATGCGGCGGAGACTTGCGGCTGCATCCGGTGTAGTTGGCGTTCTGCTGATGAGCGGGTGTGGATCGAGCGGCGGCGGATCCAACGAGATCAACAAATCCACGGATCAGATCATCAAGGACATGGCAGCGGCGATCAAAAGCGTGCACTCGTTCCACATGAGCGGCAGCGTGGTCTCCAGCGGCAGCACGGTAGGGCTCGACTTGACGGTCGCAGGTCCACAGAGTGTGTCCGGGTCGATCACCGAGAAAGGCGCCACCGCGCACCTCGTCTTGGTCAACGGCTCTCTGTACTTCATGGGCAAGCAATTCTTTGCGGTCTTCGGTAACCCACAGGCGGCAGCGCTGGTCGGCGACAACTGGGT
>CATPAP010000086.1 GCA_955651875.1 Candidatus Dormiibacterota bacterium | reverse complement strand
GGACCGTGGTGCTCAGCTCGCTGGTGAAGTCGGCCGTGCACGGAGCGGACCCCAACTGGGGACGCATCGTCGCCGCGCTGGGCCGGAGTGGCGCCGGCTTCACGCTGGACCGCTGCCGCGTCGCCATCGGCGGTGTCGACGTCTTCGCCGCGGGCCAGCCTGTTCCCGTCGACCTCGACGCCATCCGGGCTGCGTTCAGCCGCTCGCGCGTCGACATCGAGGTCGACCTCGGCGCCGGCGAGTGCAGCGGTCGCGCCTGGGGATGCGATCTCTCGCCGGAATACGTCCACATCAACGCCGACTACACGACATGAGGACATCCCAGTGACCATCGAGACCCTCGAGGAGCGCCTGCGCAGGGCGCACACCCTCATCGAGGCGCTGCCGTACATCCGTCGCTTCAGCGGTCACACCATGGTGATCAAGCTCGGCGGCGCCGCGGCGGCGGTTGGCGACGTCGACGCGGTCCTGCAGGACGTCGTGCTACTCCGGTTCGTCGGGATGCGTCCTGTGCTCGTCCACGGCGGCGGCCCCGAGATCAGCAGCTGGCAGGAGCGCATGGGCATGACCCCGCGTTTCGTCAACGGCCTGCGCGTGACCGACGCGGCCACCATGGAGGTCGTCAAGATGGTGCTCACCGGCAAGGTGGGACCTGACCTGGTCGCGCGGATCCACCGTCTCGGGGGCAGCGCGATCGGCCTCTCGGGCGAGGACGGACCAACCCTGCTGGTGCGCCGTGTCGACAGCGAGGGCGGCGAGGATCTGGGCCTGGTCGGCGAGGTCGACCACATCAACGTCGAGCCCGTTCTCTCAATCCTCGACCAGGGACGCATCCCGGTGGTGGCGTCGATCGGCCTGGGTTACGACGGCGAGGCGTACAACGTCAATGCCGACACGGTGGCCGCCGAGCTCGCGGTGGCGCTGCGCGCCACCAAGCTGATCCTGCTCACGGACGTGGACGGCGTCCACGACCGCGAGGGTGGCCTCCTCGGCGAGCTCGACCCCGGCCGGGCAGAGCAGCTCGTCGCCGACGGTGTCATCGCCGGCGGGATGATCCCCAAGGTGAGGGCTGCGTTGCGCTCGCTTGACGGCACCGAGGCGGCACACATCATCGACGGGCGCGTGCCTCACGCGCTCCTGCTCGAGCTGCTCACCGCTGAGGGGGTGGGCACCATGTTCGCTCCCACGGCGCCGGCGTCATGACAGGTCCGGCCGGGTCGCTCGACGCTCTTCGCGACCGCGCCGAGCGGGTGCTCATGCACACCTACGCCCGGCAGCCGCTCGCCATCGAGTCGGGTCACGGGGTGTGGGTGCGCGCGGTCGACGGCCGTGAGCTCGTCGACCTCGTCGGGGGCATCGGGGTCAACGTGCTCGGCCATTCGCCTCGCGCGGTGACCGACGCTCTCGCCGACCAGTCACGGCGGCTGATCCACACCAGCAATCTCTACTTCACGGCCCCCCAGGTCGAGCTCGCCGAACGGCTCGTCGCGACCGCGTTCCCCGGTCGCGTCTTCCTCTGCAACAGCGGCGCCGAGGCCAACGAAGCAGCCATCAAGCTGATCCGCAAGTGGGGCAGCCGTCATCGTGGCGGGGCGAGTGGCATCGTCGCTCTCGAGGGCGGTTTCCACGGCCGCACCCTCGGCGCTCTTGCGGCGACAGCGCAGCGGCGCTACCGCGAACCGTTCGAACCGCTTCCTGGGGGTTTCAAGCACGTCGCCGCCGACCTCGAGGTGATCCGCGACGCCGTCGATGACAGCGTGGCCGCGGTGCTGCTCGAGCCCATCCAGGGTGAGAGCGGGGTCATCCCTCTATCAGATGCGCTGGTTGCCGGCGTGCGATCGCTGTGCGATGAGCGCGACGTGCTTCTTGCCGTGGACGAGGTCCAGACTGGCATGGGCAGAACGGGACGGTGGTGGGCGCACCAGCATGCAGGCATCACCCCGGATGTCATGACGGTTGCCAAGGGCCTTGGCGGCGGCGTGCCCATCGGCGCGGTTCTCGCTGCTGCCCATGCCGACGTGCTCGAGCCCGGTGACCATGGGAGCACGTTCGGAGGCAGCCCGCTCGCCGCCGCCGTCGCCTGCGCGGTGCTGCGCACCATCGAGGAAGACCACCTCGTCGAACGTGCGTCGCGCCTTGGCGAATACCTGCACGAGTCGCTGCAGTCACTCCGCTCCGACGGTGTACCCGTTGCCTCGGTTCGCGGCCGCGGGCTCATGCTCGGCGCCGTTCTCAGCGAGCCGATCGCCGCGCGCACCGCACGGGCGGCGCTCGACTGCGGCGTGATCGTCAACGCCATCGGCGACAGCGTGCTGCGCGTGCTCCCCGCGCTGACCATCACCGAGGAGGAGGTCGACGAGGCCATGCACAGGCTGCGCGAGGCCTTCGCGATCACGCGCACCGAGGGAGGAGCATGAGCGCGCCGCCCACGACGGGAAACGGCGCCGCCAAGCGATCGCGGCAGCGGGCGATCCTCCAGCTGGTGCGCACGCGCACCATCCGCACCCAGGAGGAGTTGGTCGCCGCGCTCCGCGGCCGCCACCTCGGCGTCACCCAGGCCACCGTCAGCCGCGACATCCACGAGCTCGGCCTTGCCCGGGTCCCCGGGGGCGGCCGTGCCCGGTACGCGCAGCCAGGCGCCGAGGTCGACGAGCAGATCGCGCGCAAGCGGCTCCACAACGCGCTCAGCGAACACACCAGCGGCATCGAGTTTGTCGACCTCCTCGGCGTGATCCATGCGGCGCCGGGCAGCGCGTCGCTGGTGGCGGCCGCCATCGACGGGGCGCGCTTCGACGAGCTCGCCGGCTGCGTGGCAGGCGACGACACCGTGCTTCTCGTGGCGCGGTCACGCCCGGCGGCGCAGCGATTGCTGGCCACGCTGCGCACCCTCACGGAGGACACAGCGTGAGCGCCCCACCACGCCGGTGCGTGCTCGCCTACAGCGGCGGCCTCGACACCTCGGTCGCGGTCCGCTGGCTGACTGAGGAGCTGGGATTCGAGGTGGTCACGCTCACCGCCGACCTCGGCGGCGAAGGGCGCGACGCCGCCACGATCACAGACCGTGCGCTGAAGGCCGGCGCCGTCGCTGCCCATGTCGTCGATGCGCGGCGGGTCTTCGTCGAGCATTTCGCGTTTCCCACGCTCGCTGCGGGTGCGCTCTACGAGGGCGTGTACCCGCTGGCAACGGCACTGGCGCGGCCGCTCATCGCCAAGCTGCTCGTCGACGTTGCCCGTGAGGAGGGGGCTGTGGCAGTGGCGCACGGGTGCACGGGCAAGGGCAACGACCAGGTCCGGTTCGACGTCGCCACCGCCGCTCTCGCGCCGGAGCTCGAGGTGGTGGCGCCGGTCCGTGACTGGCACATGGGCCGCCCCCAGGAGATCGCCTACGCCGCCGCGCACGGCATCGAGGTGCCCGCGACAGTGGACTCGCCCTACAGCGTCGACGCCAACCTCTGGGGACGAAGCGTGGAATGCGGCCCCCTGGAGAACCCGTGGACCGCCCCGCCCGAAGAGGTGTACGAGTGGACAGCGGACCCGGCCACTGCAGACGCCACGGGCGAGGAGGTCGCCATCAGCTTCGAGCATGGCATCCCGGTGAGCGTCGACGGTGAACCACTCGCCGCCGAGGAGCTGGTGCGCCGCCTCAACACCCTCGCCGGGCGCAACGGCGTGGGGCGCCTCGACCACGTCGAGAATCGGCTGGTCGGCATCAAGTCGCGCGAGGTCTACGAGGCGCCCGCGGCCGTCATCCTCCACACCGCGCACGCCGCACTCGAGACGTTGGCGCTGCCGCGGGATGTCGCCCACCTCAAGCTGCAGCTCGCTGCTGAGTGGGCGCGCCTGGTCTACGACGGGCTGTGGTTCGGTGCGCTTCGGAGCGCGCTTGCAGCCTTCGTGTTGTCGACGCAGGAGCATGTCGGCGGCGAGGTGCGCGTGCGGTGCGCGCGGGGCCTCGTCAGTGTCACAGGCCGTCGTGCCGAGCACTCGCTCTACAGCACCGCACTGGCGACCTACGACCGCGAGGGTAACGTCTTCGACCACACCGCGGCTCGCGGTTTCATCGAGCTCTTCGGACTCTCGCTGCGCACGCAGGCGCGTGTGCAGGGTGCGCTCGAGGACCTCCCCCCGCTTTCTCTGCCGCGCCAGGTGCGGCGGGCACCCTGATGGCGCGCGGCATCCGCATCGTCGGTGCCGGTGCGACGGGCGACGCGGAGGTCGAGGTCGCCGCCGCACCGCCGGCCGCGGGGCGATCGCGGGCGGTGCCGTCCGCGGCCACCTCACCGGACGTGACGGCGGAAGCAGCTGCGGCTCCGAAGATGTGGTCGGGCCGGCTCGGCTCAGCGACGTCGCGCCGTGTCGAGGAGTACACGACGAGCGTGGCTGTGGACCGCAGGCTGTACGCGGAGGACATCGAGGGATCTCTCGCCCACCTCCACATGCTCCGCAAAGTCGGACTGGTCGCCGGCGGCGACGCACGTGCCATCGAGACCGCGCTGCGCGAGATCCGTCGCGAGTTCGAGCACGATGAGTTCACCTTTGCCACCGGCGACGAGGACATCCACTCCGCGATCGAGCGGCGTGCCTTCGAGATTGCCGGCGATGTCGCCGGCCGGTTGCACACCGGGCGCAGCCGCAACGACCAGGTGGCCACCGACCTGCGCCTCTACGCCAAGCGCATGTGCCGCGAGCTCATGCTCGCTGTCGCCACCCTGCAGGAGGCGCTCACGCGTCGCGCGCAGCAGCACCGGGCCACAGTCATGCCGGGCTACACGCACGGCCAGCGCGCCCAGGTGATCTCGCTCGCCCATCACCTGCTCGCCTATGTCGAGATGCTGCAGCGCGACGTTGCCCGCTTCGAGGATGCGCACGAGCGCGCCGACGTCATGCCGCTCGGCAGCGGTGCGCTGGCAGGGTCGACGCTGCCGCTGGACCGGCGCAGTGTCGCTCAGGAGCTGAACTTCGCCAGCCTCAGTGCCAACAGCCTCGACGCCGTCGCCGACCGCGATTTCGCGGTCGAGCTGGCGGCCGCGTGCGCGCTCACCATGGTGCACCTCTCCCGGCTCGGGGAAGAGGTGGTTCTCTGGACGTCCAGCGAGGTCGGCTTTGCAGAGCTACCCGATACGCACGCCACCGGTTCGTCGCTGATGCCGCAGAAGAAGAATCCAGACGTGCTCGAGCTGGTCCGCGGACGCTCGGCGCGCGCCATCGCCGATCTGTCGACTCTGCTCACCATGCTGAAGGGACTGCCGCTGGCGTACAACCGCGACCTGCAGGAGGACAAGGAGGCCCTGTTCGACGCCGTCGACACCGCGCTCGCCGCCGTGGTCGTGATGACCGAGATTGTCCGCGTTCTCCGTTTCAACCGCCGTGCCATGCGCGCCGCCGCCTCCGACCCCGCGCTGCTCGCCACCGATGTCGCGGAGTACCTTGTGGTTCGCGGCCTGGCTTTCCGCGCCGCCCACCAGGTGGTTGCATCGGCGGTGCGGACCACGCAGGCGCAGGGGCGGACGCTGCGCGACCTCGGCGTGGCCGAGTGGCGCGCGCTGACCGACCTCGCCGGCGACGACATCGTCGACCTCTTCGACGTCGACACCGCGCTGCGCCGCCGTGAATCACCGGGCGCCCCGGGACCGCACATGGTGTCGCGGCAGCTGGTGCGCGCGGCAACGCTGGTCGCCAAGACGCGCCGGGTGGTCATCGTCCTCGCCCGCCAGCCGGCCGTCGCCAAGGAGGTCGGGGCGGCGGTGCGTTCACCGCGACGCGCCGCCCGTGACGCGACCGAGCGCAGAGCTCGCGCGGGGAAGCCCAAGGGATGACCGCTATCCTCGCTGGATGAGCGTCCCCCTCCTCATCGTCGGCGACGTCCAGGGCGACGTCGAACGCCTCGAGGAAGCGCTCGAGGCCTACCCCGACGACCAGGTCGACACGGTTTTCCTCGGTGACTTCTTCCAGGGCGGCAGGCCAGGCCGGGGCGGCGGAGCGGCGGCCGCCCGGCTGGCTCGTGCCCGGCGCAACAGCCGAGCGGTCCTCGGCAACCACGACCTGTTCCTGCTCGCCGTGCTCGAGCGCCGCCGCGGCGTCGAACCACCGGAGGCGTGGCGCGCCCGCGATCCGGCGGAGCTCGAGGCGCTGTGGCTGCACCGCCGCGGCGACTGGGCCGACCTCGAGGCCGTCGCCGCTGATCACGACCTCGAGGCCTGGCTGCGCGAGCTCCCCTTCCTCATCCTCCTGGCCGATGGAACCCTCGTCCAGCACACCGACGACGACATGTATGCGGGCCTCGGTGACAGCGTGGATGCCGTCAATGCCACCGCGCGCACGTGGCTGGCAACGCCCGGCGGCGTCTTCACGGCGGTGCGGACCCTGTTCGGCCGCCGCGCCTTCGTGGAACGACGCCGGCTCGACACGTACCTCGAGCATTTCGCTGCACGGCGGCTCGTCCACGGCCACACCCCGCACTGGGAGGATCAGCCGAGCGTCGACCACGACGGCCGCCTCTGGGGATTCGACGGCCGCTTCTCGCGGTACTGGCCACGTGAGGAGGGCGAGCTGTTCGGTCCGATCGGCGCCACCGTGGCGCTGCTCCCCTCGTTGGAACGCTGACGCCTCACGAGGACGCCGTCCGCGGTGGCTGCGGCGCTCGACGGCACCCGCACCGTCGTGGAGCGCGCGCGTCATGACCTACGTCCACGATGCCGTCGTCGTCGGTGCCGGTATCAACGGACTTGCTGCGGCGATCACCGTTGCGCAGCAGGGTTTTTCCGTCCAGGTTGTGGAGGCGGCCGACGAGCTGGGCGGCGCGTGCCGCACCGCCGAGCTGACGCTTCCCGGTTACCGGCACGACGTCGGCGCTGCGGTGATCCCCTTCGGCGCGGTTTCGCCGTTCTTCGGGGAGTTCGACGCGGCGCGGTACGGGCTCGAGTTCCTGCATCCGCTGGTCCCTGCCGCGCACCCGCTGGACGGGGAGGAGGCGATCCTCTTCGAGCGCTCCGTCACCGACACGGCCGCCGGGCTCGGCGACGACGCCAGCGCGTACCGCCGGCTCTTCACACCGCTGGCGGCGCATGCCCAGCCGCTGTTCGACCAGTTCCTCGGACCGATCCGCCCCCCGCGCCATCCGCTGCTCGTGGCCGGTTTCGGCATCCCAGCGCTCCTGCCGGCGGCGGCGCTCGCCCGGGCATCGTTTCGGGGCAACAGGGCGCGAGCGCTGTTCGCCGGCCTGGCCGCGCACTCGACCAGGTCGCTGTCACGTCCGGCGACCTCTAGTGTCGCCCTGATGATGGCGATGACCGGTCACGTCGCTGGCTGGCCGATCGTGCGCGGTGGCACCGCCAACCTCATCACCGCTCTGGCGGCGCGGCTCGCCGACCTGGGCGGGACGGTCGAGACTGGCCGCTCCGTGGCCTCCCTCAACGAGCTGCCGGCAGCTCGCGTGTATCTCCTCGATCTCATGCCCCGTGATGTCGAACGCATCTGCTCCGACGCGCTGCCCTCCCGCTACCGGCGGCGGCTGCGCCGGTACCGCCTTGGGCCCGGTGTGTTCAAGCTCGACTGGGCGCTGCACGGGCCCATCCCGTGGAAGGACCCGCGCTGCGCGCGCGCCGCCACCGTGCACCTGGGTGGAGGCTTCGATGAGATCGCAGCGTCCGAGGCAGCCGTTGCCGGTGGGCGCCACGCTGACCGGCCCTTCGTCCTCCTCGTGCAGCCCTCGCTCTTCGATCCCTCGCGCGCGCCGGAGGGACGGCACACGGCGTGGGCGTACTGCCACGTCCCCAACGGCTCGCTCGTCGACATGACCGCGCGGATCGAGGCACAAGTGGAACGGTTCGCCCCGGGCTTCCGCGAGGTCGTCGCGGGTCGCCACGCCATGGACACCTCGGCGCTCGAGGCGAGTGATCCCAATCTCGCCGGGGGTGACATCAACGGGGGCATGTTCAGCCTCACCCAGTTCTTCCTTCGCCCGGCTCCTCGAATCCCGCCGTACACGACCCCCAACCCGAGAGTCGTCATCTGCAGCGCGGCCACCCCGCCCGGCGGTGGCGTGCACGGCATGTGCGGCTGGTGGGCGGCGCAGTCCGCGCTGCGGACACTGCGAGCGTCGCGCGCGCGCTGACCATCAGGCGTCGTTCTCTTCGCCGTCGTCGCTGTCACCGTGCAGGCGTGGGGTCCCCTCGTCGACCTCGAAGCGCGTCTCGCAGGCTGGACACTCGATGAGCATGGCCATCGGGTCGTCCTCGGGTGGCAGCAAGCGCATTCCGCACGATGGGCAGGTGAGCGTGACCACCCGTTCCTCGCCACGACGGTGCATCTCCCGCGCCGCGGCGGCGACGTCGACGGCGACGCTCTGGCAGACCGCGCACACGAAGGTGGCACTGCTGTCGTCGTGGCCGGCGTAGCGTCCGGTACGGTCGACGAACATCGGGGCGTTCAGCGCCTCGAATCGACCCTCGGGACAGTTGTTGGGGCAGGAGAGATGGCCCGGTCGCATGCGCAGATGGTGGCACGCGGGGCGGGTTCAGCCGCACGTGGAGAGCTGACGATGCCGTGAGTGTGGCGCGCCGGCTCAGCGGCGGTGAAACGCGACGCCGACGGCGCCCGGGCCGCCGTGGCAGCCGATCACCGGGCCCACATCGATGAGCTCCACCGTCTCACCGGCGATCTCGCTCACGCGGCGCGCGACCTCCGCCCCAGCCTCGCGCTGGTCCGCGTGGGCCACCAGGACCCGAGCACGTCCGCCCCAGGATTGGGCCGAGCGCGAGACCTCCTCGACGATGCGATCAAGCGCGCGGGGAAATGTCCGGACACGATGGAGCGGCTCGACGGTGCCGTCGCGGACCTCGAGAATCGGCTTGACGTTGAGGACCGACCCGAGCAAGGCGCGACCGCCACCGATGCGCCCGCCGCGGCGCAGGTATTCCAGGCTCTCGACGGTGAAGACGAGGCGCATGGTGGCGGCGATGCCGGCCACCAGCCCCTCGATCTCGGCGGCATCGGCGCCCGAGGCGGCGGCGTCGAGCACCGCGTTGACGATGAGGCGGTGACCGGGGCCGACGGTGTGCGTGTCGAGGATTCGGATGTCCATTCCGGGCAGCGCCTCGCGCGCCTGGATGGCGGCGCTGTGGGTCCCGCTCATCTCCGCCGCGATTGTCGTGCACACGATGGCCCGGCCGTCGGAATCGACCTCGCGGAAGGTGGCCTCGAACTCCGCAGGCGTGGGCTGAGAGGTGCGTGGCACCACGCTCGAACTGCGCATCCGCGAGTACAGCGTGGCTGCGTCGATGTCCCGCCCGTCGGCGAACACCTCGTCGCCGATGATGACCTTGAGCGGGACGATGGCGAGGCCGCGTGCGGCGGCATCCGCCTCGGAGATGTCGCAGGTGCTGTCAGCGACGAGGTGCACTGCACTCACTGCGCAAGGGTACCGGCCGTGCGAACTTGCGGTCCCGCCGCGCTCACCCCGGCCGCTGCTGGAGGACGAGCAGAGCACCCGCGAGATTGCGGTCCTCGCCGAGCTCCGCCAGGCGGATGTCGGGAGCGGGCTGGAGCTTGAGGTGCCGGCCGACCATGGCGGTGATGGCCGGTTCGATCCGCGCCCAGCGCGCGCTCGCGACACCACCGCCAAAGACCACGCGGTCGCAGTCGAGCAGGGCCGTGGTGTTGACCACCGCGAGGCCGAGCCATCCCCCGATGTCATCCCACACCGACTGGTCCTCGATCTCCTCGGCGGGCCGGCCGAAGCGGCGCGCGATGGCGCGGCCGCTGGCGATGGCCTCGAGGCAGCCGGCCCCGCCGCAGTCGCACGGCGGGCCGCCCGCGCGTTCCGGCCACAGCACCTGGTGGCCGCCCTCGGTGTCGTGGCGCTCGACGACGAGCCGGCTGTCGCGGACGGTCCCACTGCCGATCCCGGTGGACACGGTGTAGTAGACGACCAGCCGGGCGCCGCGACCCGCCCCCAGCTGAGCCTCCGCGAGCGCGGCGCAGTTGGCGTCGTTCTCGAGGATGACGGGGCAACCGAAGCGCTCGTGCAGGGGCGACGCGACGTCGAGGCGGTGCCAGTCGCCCGACATCCCCGGCGGGTTGAGGAGCTGGCCCTTCTCGCGATCGAAGGGACCGGGCACCGCCGCCGCGATGGCGTCGAGCGGGCTGCCGTTGCGCACCTCGTCGAGCATCCCGGCGATCACGCCCACCATGTCGCCGGCCCGCGGTGTCGCTCGGCGCAGGGT
>CATPAP010000085.1 GCA_955651875.1 Candidatus Dormiibacterota bacterium | reverse complement strand
GTCCAGAGGTGTGCTGGCACTTCTGCGCGCCTCCGTCCCCAGCATCCGGATCAAGGTCGCTGAAACGGCGATGGCGAACACGATGTTGATCGCCGTGGGTTGTATCCCGAACGGATGGATATACGCGTTGACGAGCATTCCTGCCACGGTCAATTCAACCACCAGCAACCATGAGGCGCGTGACTGTCTGCCCACCGCCAGCAATATCACGAATGGAAGTGGCCAGATCAGATATTGCTCGATGACCAGCTTGCTGAGGAGGAGGAAGAGCAGCATGGTGGCGGCAGCACACACTGTGTAGTCCTCGACGAACGCGAGAGCCATCGCCCCGACCAGAAAGGCACCGAGCATGGCGTCAGCGATGTCGAGCTGTACCGTGGTGGGCAGGCCGTGCAGGATCACCTGCCAGGAGAGACCGCCTGACAGCTTGTCGGCGCTGTAGAGGAGGTCCGTCGCGAAGGCTCTCGGGCTTGTGATCAGGTACGGCGCGGCGACTCCAAGTAGGACGACGCCGCATGCCACAGTGACGCGCGCCGCGGTGGCCCGACCTCGCCGAAGCAGCCACGGCAGAACGAAGAGTGGAAACGTCTTCATGGCAACCGCGAGTGCATATGTCAAGGAGAAACGCCAACCCACCGGCCGGCCGGCACGGTAGGCGCTGAAGGCAAGCAGCAGCAGGGCCACGCAGACGCTGTCGAAGCGGCCGTAGAAGGCGCCGTTGTAGACGACGAGGGGATTGAGGAAGAAGAACCCCGCTGCGACCGCCTCCGCGCGGCGACTCCCGCCGTGACGTCTCAGCTCGCGCACCATCAGCGCGGTGGTCAGAAGATCCGCTGCGGTGATGGGCAGCTTGCCGAGGATCGTGAATGACACACCAGTGTGGAGGGCGAGCCATTGCATGGGGAGCTCGAGGTACAGGAAGAGAGGGAAGTACGCGTAGGGGCCGCCCCCGTACCCTGGGTGATGCGCGTAGATGTTGACGCCGTTGAGCGTCGCACGCGATGCGAGATCCCAGACCGTGAAATCCGGACCATGGGTGATCGGGATGAGGATGGCGCGCGCGGCCACTCCGACGATGAGCACAACCGCCAGCGGGCCATGGCCACTGAATCGACCTTCATCGCATGGCCGGGGAGTGACGATCATCGACACCCGGGCACGATGTACAGGTACCCCGAGTCCTCCAGGCTCAGCCTGACCGGATAGCGATTCGCCACCCACGTGGCAAAGCCCGGCAGATGGGTGAAACGCCCACTCGAGAAGAGCACCGCGCACACCGGCGGCGAGCCGTCGGCTGTCGCCTCCAGCTGCTGCAGGACGCCTCGCTCGGCATACAGTCGGGTGTTGGAGGTGTCAACGAAGTTCGGTGGCGCGGCGCGGTGCGCCAGGGCCTGCGCGTACTGTTCGTCACCCAAGATCTGCGCGAGTGGGGACGTCGCCTCTGCGAGAGTGTTGGCGACGGCGCCCAGGCCACTCATCGGTTGCAGACCACGAATGCCAGACGCGAGCGAGAGTGCACCGGCCGCCGACAGAGCGACGGCGAAAACGGTTGCCACAACGCCCGACCGGCGTCCTCCGAGGCGGGCCAGCCAGTTGAAGATCGAGGAGACACCCGCCGCACACATCAGCGCCAACCCTGGCGACACCGCCACCGCGTGGTGGGGCCAGAGCGGATGGGTGATCGCCATCGCAGCCGCGGCTCCGACGACCCAGACCACTCCTGTGACCACGAGCCGGGGATGACGTCGCCAGCCGATCACAGCCCCCGCGGCCGCGAGGACCTCGAGCTGCCAGTTGAGGCTCAGAGCGCTCCCGAGGCTGATGCCTGAGGACAACGATCGTGCGTCGAGGTGAAGCCCCACCGTCTCGTTCCACATCGCTTGCCAGCTGTCATGGAGTGGCAGGAGGATCGCCGCAGCGGCGATCAGCCCGCCAGCGATCGCCGCGAACACAAGCCGACGCCATTCTCTGCGGCTCGCGAGCGCTGCCAGCATGGGTGGGATGGCGGCGATGTCGAGGAACTTGGTGAGGAAGCCGACCACCAGCGCCGCACCCGCCACGCCAGCCGCCAGCGTGCTCCATCGCCGGTTGTTGCCGGTGACCGCAACCGCGGCGAGGGCGACGGCGATCAACCCCAATGCCGTCGCCGGGCCGTCGGCCTGGAGGACCAGCGACTGCCGCACCATGCTCGGATCGACCGCGAGGGTCACGGCGGCCGCTACGGCGGCCACCCGGCCGCCGAACCGCCAGCCGATCACGCCTCCCGCCACGACCGCAGCTGCACCCCATGCGAGCATGACGGCGCGCGCGGCGGCGATGCCTGCGCCAAGAAGCGCCCACGGCGGCTCGGTGAAGAGCAGGAAGGCAGGTGGCTGGGAGCTGTACACCGACGTGAACAAGCTGTGACCGGTCTGCATCGATTGCATCGAGAGCCAGTACACGCCTTCGTCCCAGTCCATCTCGCTCGTTCCAAGGAACGGCAGGTGACCCGCCACGGTGGCGATCGCGATGAGCCCGATCGCCGCTAGCGCGAGCGCACGCAGCCGGTTGCTGTCGGGCCAGAGGCGCATCTCGACCCCCGAGCCTAGTCGACGACGGCCGACGAGGGCTCGGCGGCGCCCCTCCCACCCGCTGCGGTCCTGGTCAGGCCGCGACAGCGACCTCACCGGCCGACGCCCCGGTGGCGAGCGCACGCGCGGTCGCGATGGCGTGGTCGACACCGCCGGTCAGCGGGGCCACCCCGGCGCGTAATGTCGCCTGGAGGCCGAGCTTGCTCATCTGGTTGAGCAGCCGGCGCGCTGCCACCTGTCCGGCGGACACGCCTCCGTCGCGGATGAGCAGAGCCGCAGCCCCGCCCTCGAGGATCGTGACCGGCTCGTTAGCGCGCGCGTAAGCGATGACCAGCGCGGCGTATCCCGAGCGCGCGCTGGCTGGGATCGACTCGTCGATGACGAACAGACAGCACGCTCCGTCGCCGGTCACCGCGGCCGCCGCAGACAGGAAGCGATCGTGGCCGACCGCCCACGGCAGCTGCGAGATCGGTGGGAGGTCCATCGCCGCCAGCGCGTTCAGCCGACCACGAGGTCGGTGCTGAGCGCGTCGATGGCGGCCAGTCGCTCCGCCGTGGAGCCCGCCGTGCCGTCGTGCCAGTCAAGGAGCATCTCGACCCCGTCGATGAGCTCGCGCACGCGCAGCGGTTTCGGCAGGGCGCTCACCCCGTCATGCATCGCCTGGGGGAGGCGCAGCGAGCCGCTGACGAAGCAGATGCCACTACGGCTGGCATTGGGCTGGCCGAGCATGCGTCTGGCGAGTTCGATGCCGTGGATGTCGGGCAGCAGCCCGTCGAGGAGAATGACGCCGTAGCGGCGCTGAGACACCGCGTGCATCGCCTCTGCGCCCGTCCCGCACGCGTCGACGTCACCGGACACGCTGGTGAGCGCGCGGCAGAGAAATGAGCGCACGAGGTCGTCATCTTCGACAACCAGCAGCGGGGCTCGGTCCACGACTGGCATCCTACCCGCTCATTCTTGGCGGTGCGGGCAAGAAACTAGATTGTGATGGCATCCGCACTGCTGGCGAAGCTCGTCGAGAGTGATCTCGCCGTCGGCGAAGGCAATTCCCTCTTCTCCCGGGGCTGGCGCGCCGGCATGCGCGGCGAGCACATAGGTAATCCGCCCGTCGACCGTCGTCCAGGCTGGCATGTTGGGAACGCCGGCGCGGATCATGCGCAGCGCAGCCTCCGTGGACGGTGCGGCGTCGACGTGGCGATGCCCGACAGACGGGGCGTACGTTGCACCACTCAGATCGATCGGTTCCCCGGGATCGCCGCTGAGCAGCCGCCCTATGGCATCGCCGAGGACACCAACGCCGGCTTCGGAGAGTCGCCGCGCCAGCGTGCCCGACGTGTCGTCGGGAGCGACCTGTACCGTGCGCTGCGCCAGCACCGGCCCCGCGTCCACCTTGGGCACGGCGCGGTGCAGCGTTATGCCGGCGACTGTGTCACCCTCGGCGATGGTCCAGTACACCGGCTCGGGACCACGCCGCGCCGGCAGCGCGCTGGGGTGCACGTTGATCCATCCCTTGCGCGGCACGGCCAGCATCCGCGCCCCGATGATCTGGTCGAAGCTGGCCATGACCACGCCGTCGAGGTCCAGCGCAGCGACGTCGAGGAGGCTGTGCTCATCGTTGACCCGCCATGCACGCAGCAGCGGCACTCCAATGTGGTCGGCGATGCGGCTCAGCGCGTTATCGCCGAGGATGGCCTCATGTGCGCCCGGCGAGGTGAGCACACCGACCACCTCGACGTCCTCGATCTCCAGCAGTGCGAGCAGGAAAGCCAGGCTGTAGTCGGAGGGGAAGCCCGCGAAGAGCAGGCGATGCTCCCCCGACGAGCGCGCCTCGCCATCGAGCGGTGCAACGTTGCGATCGGGGATGAAGGAGAATTCGCGGCGCTGCCACAGCGACTCTCGTAGGCGGTCGAGCGCCGCCGATCGTGTTGCCACGGCGCCATGCTACCGCCGCATCTTCGTGGTGGCGGGAACCAGCCCATCCGCGATCAGCCCATCGAGAGCGGCGCGGATCCGCTCGGGCGTGGCGCCAGGAACGGCGCTCAGGCCGTCGGCGGGCCCCCGTGCATCGGTCAGCGGAGACGCCAGCGCGTACGCCAACACCGCACCGCGCAGCTGACGCAGGCTGCCGGCATAACGCGGGACACGACGTCCGCGAGCAGGCGGCGCTTCCCGGCGGGCAGCCAGACATCGCACGCGCAGCGGGCAGGCGGCACAGCCCGGCCGGGCGCGGCAGTGCAGCGCGCCGATATCGAAGAGCGCATAGGCGTATTCGCGCATCGTCATTCCCGCTGGGCGGCCATCACTCAGCGCGGCGTCGAGCGCAGCCGGCGTCACCTCACCAGGCTCGCACCCGAGCGCGGCGCGCGCAGCGACGCGGCCGAGGTTGACGTCGCGGGGCGGCGCGAGCGCGCTGCCGCTCAGGTCGCTGAAGGCGAGCAACGCGCGAGCGGTGTACGCACCGACGCCGGGGAGCGCGCGCAGGCCAGCCTCGTCAGGAGGCCAACCGCCGTTTGCCACCTGCGCTGCGGTGAGCCACAGCGCGCGAGCGCGGCGCGGGTACCCGAGGCCCTGCCAGTCGCGCAGGACATCGTCGAGCGCGGCCGCTGCGCAGTCTGCCGGCGACGGCCACCGCGCCACAAAGCGCTGCCAGCGCGGCAGCACCCGGCTCACCGAGGTCTGCTGCAGCATCACCTCGCTGACCAGCACCGCCCACGGGTCAGTGGTCAGCCGCCAGGGCAGGTCGTGACGGCCGTTGCCGGCGAACCACTCGGAAAGCCCCGCGCTCCACATCGATGGGCAGTGTCGCGCATGCTGCCGAGGCCCCGCCACGGTCCGCGCTGCCGGGCCGATTTGCGAGACTTGCCCGGGCGAAAAGGACCGAGGAGGAAGACAGGATGGCACGCCATACGATCACGTTGATTCCCGGTGACGGGATCGGCTACGAGGTCAGCGAAGCGGCGCGCCGCGTCATCGATGCCACCGGTGCCGACATCGAGTGGGAGGTGCAGAACGCCGGTCTCGACGTGGTCGAGGAGTTCGGCCAGCCCATGCCCGACCACGTGCTCGACTCCATCCGCAGGAACAAGGTGGCCATCAAGGGACCGCTCACCACGCCCATCGGCAAGGGCATGCGCAGTGTCAACGTCGCGCTGCGGCGCGAGCTCGACCTCTTCGCTCTCGTCCGCCCGGCCAAATGGTATCCCGGCGTGCGCAGCCGCTACGACAACGTCGACCTCGTGGTGATTCGCGAGAACACAGAGGACCTCTACGCGGGCATCGAGTTCGCGGAAGGGGAGAAGGAGACGCTCGAGCTCATCGACACCATCGAGAGGCTCAACGGACGCGGCATCCGGCAGGACTCTGGCATCAGCATCAAGCCCACCAGCATCACCGCCACCCAGCGCATCTTTCGCTTCGCGTTCCAGTGGGTCCTCGACAATGGTCGCCGCAAGGTGACCTGTGTGCACAAGGCGAACATCATGAAGCACACCGAGGGGCTATGGCTGCGCGTCGCCGAGGAGGTGGCCAAGGAGTTCCCGCAAGTCGAGTTCGATGATCGCATCGTGGACAACATGGCGATGCAGCTCGTGCAGAAGCCGGAGCTCTACGACGTCATGGTGATGCCCAACCTCTTCGGCGACATCCTCAGCGACCTCTGCGCTGGGCTGGTGGGAGGGCTCGGCCTGGCCCCCGGTGCCAACACCGGCGACGAGATCGCGGTCTTCGAGGCGACGCACGGAAGCGCGCCGAAGTACGCGGGCAAGAACGTCGCCAACCCGATGGCGATGATGCTCAGTGGGATGATGATGCTCCGCCACATCGGCGAGAAGGGCGCCGGTGACCGCCTCGAGGCGGCCATTGCTGCGATCATCGCCGCCGGGAAGGACGTCACCTACGACATGAAGCCGAACCGCGACGATCCCAGCTCAGTCGGCACCTCGCAGGTGGCGGACGCGATCATCGCCGAGCTCGAACGCGCGCCCGTCCCCCGGTAGGTTGCCGGCGGGTGAAGGACAGGCTGCTCACGTCGCTACCCATGCGGGCGGTGCGTCGTTTCGTTGACGCGCAGGGACCGAACTGGGCGACGATCATCGCCTGGAACCTGTTCTTCGCGTTCTTCCCGATGGTGATCCTGGCAATCACCGCGGTGGGGCTGGTCCTGCACGACCCGGGGACGCGCGCCACCGTCGAGCAGCAGGTGCTTGCCGCCTTCCCGTCATGTCACGCGCAGCAGAGCAACGGCGGCACGTGCCAGATCATCAGCGCGCTCGACGACTTCCGCAGGAGCACCGGTGTGCTGGCCATCGTCGGCATCCTCGGCTTGGTGTGGACCGGCGCGGGGCTCTTCAGCGCCATCGAGAACGGACTCAACAGCCTTTACCCGTGCAAGTCGCGCGGCTTCCTGCGGCAGAAGCTGATGTCCATCGCCATGGTCATCATCTTCGTGGTCATGGCGCTGCCCCTGCTTGTCAGCGGCAGCCTCCTCTCGTTGCTACAGTCGATCCCCGGTCTGCCCGGCTTCCTGCACGACGGCCTGGCGGGCTTGCTCCTCCAGCTGGGCGCGGGCATCGTCGACGCGTCGGTCCTCTTCGGCGCCATCTACTTCGTCGTTCCCAACCGAAAGCAGCACATCCGCGACACCCTCCCGGGGGCGATCACGGCCGGCGTGATGTTCGAGGTGCTCACCCTGGTGTTCCCCCTCTACTTCAAGCTGGTGACCAACAGTCCGCAGTGGGGACAGACGTTCGGCTTGGTCTTCGTGCTGCTCTTCTACTTCTTCCTGCTTGGCCAGATCATCATGGTGGGCGGCGCGATCAATGCCGAGAGGGGCGCCGCCGGCGAGGAGTGCGAGGCGCCGGGACTGAAGGCTGGAGGCCTCGACAGCGGGGGAGTGCGCAATGATCCGGAGGTGCGATCCGCCAGCGGCTGAGCCGATATCGCGGTGGAGTTCGTGACATCTCTGTCGCGGACCGGCAACCCTGGGACGGCGCCGGTATACAGTGGCCGAGCCTCACCTGTGACGGATCAGCCAGAACCACATGGACGGACTGTGACCCCCCCAGGCGAGATCACCCCGGGTGACACAGCGCTCAGCGCCCTGGCCCTCGAACAACCGGCACGGGTGCTGATCGACGACATCCTCGAGGCCGCGCGCGAGTACCTCGATACAGACGTCGCATTCGTCTCCGAGTTTGCAGGCGGAGAGCAGGTGTTCCGCCACGTGGCCGGTGATGCCGCGCTCTTCCGGCTCAGCTCCGAGCTGCGCATCCCGCTCGGGTGGATGTACTGCAAGGCGATGACCGAGGGGACGCTGAGCGAAGCCATCCCGGATACCGCCGCCGACCCCATCACGGCTGCGATGGAGGTGACCCTCGATGCCAACATCGGCAGCTACGTCGGCGTGCCGGTGAGCCTGCCCGACGGTCGCGTCTGGGGGTCGATGGCGTGCCTCAGCCGTCACGCTGACCACAGCGTCGGCAAGCGCGACGTCCGCTTCATGCGCATGCTCGCGCGCATCTTCGCCGAGCAGCTCGAGCGCGAGGAGCGCGAGGCGGTGGCGCGCAGGCAGAAGCGCACCCAGATCCGCGCTGTGCTCCGCGAGAGCCGCCTCACCACCGTCCTGCAGCCGATCGTCGACCTCGTCACCGGCGGCGCCGTCGGCTACGAGGCGCTGGCGCGCTTCGAGGGCGAGACGCCGCAGCCGCCCGACCTGTGGTTCGCCGCCGCGGAGAAGGTCGGTTTGGGACGCGAACTCGAGCTCGCCGCGGTGGCGTCGGCGCTCGAGCATCTCGACAGCCTGCCGGCGCACACGTATCTCTCGCTCAACGTCTCGCCGGACACCGCGGTATCCGCGGAGTTCGCCACCCTCATCGAGGGCGGCACCGAGCGCATCGTCATCGAGGTCACCGAGCACGCTGCCATCGGTGACTACCCACAGTTCAACAGCTCGGTGACCT
>CATPAP010000084.1 GCA_955651875.1 Candidatus Dormiibacterota bacterium | reverse complement strand
GGCCAACCAGCACCGCATCGCTCTTGCCGACAGCGGGCTGGGGGTGGCTGGGCTGGCGTCGCTGCTGAGGCTGGTCGAGGGCGGCACCATCAACGGGCCGACCGCCAAGGAGCTGGTCGCCGAGCTCTACGTGGGCGGCGGCGACGCCGCTGCACTGGTCGCCGAGCGCGGGCTCGGGCAGGTCGGTGACGCCCACCAGCTGACCGCGATCATCAGCGACGTCATCGAGGCCAATCCCAAGGCCTGCGAGGACTTTCGCGGTGGTCGCGACGTCGCACTCCAGTCCCTGGTCGGCCAGGTGATGAAGGCCACGCGCGGTCGCGCCGACGCGCGCCTCGTCACCACCATGCTGCGTGAGCGACTCTCCTCCTGACGGGGCGCCGGCGGCCGCCCCGGAGCGGCACCACAGGGGCGAGCGACACGCCGTGGTGGCCGGCGCGATGGTGCACGGCGCCGTCTGCCTCGCGCGCCTCGACGACGGCACCGCCCTGTTCGTCGACGGCGCTCTGCCGGGTGAGCGTGTCGAGGTGGCCCTGCACCACCGCAAGGGCAGGCTGTGGTTCGCCTCGACGGTCGCCGTCGCCCAGCCGTCGCCGCACCGCGTGCCGGCGCCGTGCCCCTACTACGGTGAGTGCGGCGGCTGCCAGCTCCAGCACATCGAGTACACGCACCAGCTCGAGCTCAAGGAACAGATCGTCCGCGACGCGATGCGGCGGCAGCGCGTCGTGGTCCCCGATGCCATCGCCGTGCACGGGATGGACCACCCGTGGCGCTACCGCTGGCGCGGCGAGTTCCACGTCGTCCCGGGCACCGCCGGCATGGCGGATGCGCGGCTCGGCTTCAACCGCATGCGCAGCTGGAAGCCGGTCGCCGTCGACGACTGCCTCATCCACCATCCCCGCATCACCGGCTCCCTGCCGGCGCTGCTCGGCCTGGTGCGCGACGCCGGCGCCGCCGAGCTGACCGCCCTGCACCTCACCGCCGGGGAGCATGGCGACGAGCTGCTCCTGCGCCCGCGTCCGGCACGCGCGCTGGCATCGACGGCCGTCGACGCCCACGCGCTGAGCGCCGAGCAGCGCTGGAATACGACGTCGACGACACTCCACTGGCGTGGCCACGCGTTCCGCGTGACGCCGGACACGTTCATGCAGGTGAGCTGGGGACAGCTGGAGGTGCTCTATGCGACGGTGCTGCGCGGCCTCGGCGAGGTCGCGGGTGCAACGGTGGTGGATGCGTACGCCGGCATCGGCGTCGTGGCCTGCGAGCTCGCTGGCTGTGGTGCGTCGGTCGTGTGCATCGAGAGCAACCGCGACTCCGCACGGCTCGGCGTGCTGAACGCCGAGCTCAACGGCTGTGCAGACAGGGTGCGTTACATCGCCGAGGCGGTGGAGGAGGTGCTCCCCGCAGCCGCGCTCGGCGCCGGCGCTGTGCTTCTCGACCCGCCCCGCGCGGGGTGCGATCCGCGGGTCACAGCATGGCTCGCGCTGGCCGGTCCTCCGATCGTGGTGTACGTCTCCTGCGATCCACCGACGCTCGCCCGAGACCTGCGCGTGCTCACCGGCTTGGGGCCCTACTCTGTCGAGACGTTCGCGATCGTTGACATGTTTCCCCAGACCCTCCACATCGAGAGCGTGGTGGCGTTGAAGCGCGGGTCCTAGACGGCGTCGACCTCGCCGTCGTCGTCGTCATCAAGCGGGTCGTGTACGACGGGGGTGCGCGGCCGCTGGTGCACGTAGCTGATGTCGAAGAGACGCTCCCCGGCCGTCTCTCCGGTCGCGCTGCGCCGGCTGACCACGATGTAGGCGAGCGCGATGCCGAGCACGATGACCAGGACGTCGTAGCGCCCCTCCGGCAGGATCTGAACCTTGAGGTTCAGCACGGCTCGGGTGAGGCGGTCGAAGCCCGCGAGGATGGTGGCGATGATTCCCGCGTCGACGGCGAACGCCAGCCAGTACCGGTCGCGGTTGGCGATGCCGAAGAAGGGACCGGTGACGGCTACCCGGCGGGGATCCGGCGCCTTGCGCGCGGACCGATACGCCACCACGCCGAGGGCGACGAGCAGGGCCCCGCTCAGCGCGAAGTTGAAGAGCTGAGCCTCGACGGCGGTGAGCGCGTGTTCGGCCGGAACTCCGGCGATGAACCCGATGCCGGTCATCAGAGCCACCCAGACGAGGATGGCGGGGATGTTCGCCTCCATGAAGGTGCGCAGCGGCACCTGGGCCGCTCCGGAGCACAACGTCGCGTAGACCCGGATCCCGGGTATCACCCTGCTCAACGCGATGCGGCGGACGTCCGCCGTGGCCAGCCGCCGCGTGGCCCGGTCGTATGCCTTGGCCGCCCGCAGCCTCACAGCGACCTTGCGCAGCCGCCGCGGCCCAACCGCCTTGGCCCAGCTGTACCCGGTGAGCGACCCACCGATGAGCGCCAGGCACGCGATCGGGTAGAAGAAGTACGGGTTGAGGCTGCCCGCGGCGGTGAGCAGCCCGGCCACGATCAGGAGGACCTCGTTGGGGATGAACGGCAGCGGCACGCCCGCCTCGTCGATGAAGAGGAGGACGCAGATGAGAACAGTTGCGACAGCGCCGTGCAGGCCGGTGAGGAAGTCCACGCCGCGCCGAGGATACGTCGAGTTGCCGCAGGTCCCCCCAGCCGGAGTGCTACCGTACGTCTGTTCGGCAGAGAGAGCCCGAGGAGAGCATGGTCGGCGACCTGGTCAGCACGGGGATCGACGAAGAGAGCGAGCCGTTCGTCCACCTGCACACGCACACCGAGTACTCGCTGCTCGACGGCGCGTCGCGCATCGCCGACCTCGTTGACACGGCCAAGCGCCACGGGCAACCGGCCCTCGCCATCACCGACCACGGCGCGCTGTACGGCACGGTCAAGTTCTACAGCGCCGCGCGTGCGGCAGGCGTCAAGCCGATCATCGGTTGCGAGATGTACATGGCGCCGCGGTCGCGCCACGACAAGGAGGGCCGCACCGACCGCGATCCCAATCATCTCATCCTCCTCGCGCGCAACGAGACCGGCTACCGAAACCTGATCCAGCTGGTCAGCCGCTCCCACCTCGAGGGCTACTACTACAAGCCGCGCATCGACAAGGAGCTGCTCGCCGAACACGCCGACGGGCTCATCTGCCTGTCCGCGTGCATCGGCGGCGAGCTGCCCCAGGCAATCCTCTCCGGTGACATGGACGCCGCCGAAGGAGTCGCGAGACAGCACATGGAGATCTTCGGACGCGACGGCTACTTCCTCGAGATCATGGACCACGCCATCCCCGAGGAGGAGGCCATCCGCAGCGGCCTGCTCGAGATCTCGCGGCGCACCGGGCTGCCGCTCGTTGCCACCAATGACGCCCACTACGTCAGCGTCGACGATGCCGAGGCACACGACATCCTCCTCTGCATCCAGACGCAGGCACGGCGCGAGGACGAGAAGCGATTCCGTTTTGCGGGCCCGCACTTCTCGCTCACCTCCGGGGCGTACATGCGCGATCGCTTCGCCGGGTACGGGGATGCCGTGCGCAACACGCTTGCGGTCGCAGAGTTGTGCGATCTCGAACTGCGTCTTGGCGGGAATCTGCTCCCCGCGTACTCGCCGATCCCGCCGGGAGAGACCGCGGAGAGCTATCTGCGCGAGCTGTGCGAGGCCGGGCTACGCGAGCGCTACGGGGAGCGCATCACCACCGAGGCACGGGAACGGCTGGCGATGGAGCTCGACGTCATCGGGACGACCGGTTTCGCCCCGTACTTCCTCATCGTCTGGGACCTGATCCGCGCGGCGCGATGCGACGGGGTGGTGGTCGGGCCGGGTCGCGGCAGCTCGGCGGGCTCGCTGGTCGCGTACGTGTTGCGCATCACCAACATCTGCCCGCTGCGGTACGGCCTGATCTTCGAGCGCTTCCTCAACAGTGAGCGCGTCGAGATGCCGGATATCGACATCGACTTCGACGACCGCAATCGCGACCGCGTGATCGAGTACGTCGCCCGTCGCTACGGCCAGGACCACGTGGCCCAGATCATCACCTTCGGCACCATGAAGGCGCGCG
>CATPAP010000083.1 GCA_955651875.1 Candidatus Dormiibacterota bacterium | reverse complement strand
TCGCCTGACCGCTGAGGTCGGCGGCGTTGTTGTAGTCGACCCCGTCCTTCTTGAACGCGTCGTTGCGCAGGTAGCACCAGAGCACGGTGGCCATACCCAGCTCGTGGGCGCTTGCGAACGCTGCTGCGATCTCCTGGATCTGCCGGTCAGCCTGGTCGGAGCCGAAATACACGGTGGCTCCGACCGCCACCGCGCCCAGGTTCCAGGCCTCCTTCACGGTCCCGAACAGGATCTGGTCGAACTTGTTGGGGTACGTGAGCAGCTCGTTGTGGTTGAGCTTGAGGATGAAGGGAATGCGATGCGCCCACCGTCGCGCCACGGAGCCGAGCACGCCGAAGGTGGAGGCCACCGCGTTGCAGCCACCCTCCACGGCGAGCTCGACGATCTTCTCGCCGTCGAAGTACGCCGGGTTGGTCGAGAAGGAGGCGCCGGCCGAGTGCTCGATGCCCTGGTCGACGGGAAGGATGGACAGGTAGCCGGTGTGAGCCAGGCGGCCATGGTCGAAGAGGCTCTGGAGGCTGCGCAGGACACGCACGTTGCGGTCGCTGGCGGACACAATCCGATCGACAAAGTCTGGGCCGGGGAGATGGAGGGTGTCGCTTGGCACGGTGTCGCAGCGGTGCTCGAGCAGGCTCTGTGCCTCGTCGCCGAGCAGCCTCTCGATTCTTCCGAGCGGTGTTTCCGTTGCCGTCGCCGTCGCCATCGTGATGTCTCCGAGGGTAGTGGGCCGCTCCACCAGTTTCGCCGATCGGCCGTTCGATCTGCGCGTATGGGCCGCAGAACCGCCCCTCGCTGGGATACGTTTACGCCGCTGATGGATCTTCTGCGCATCTCCGGACCACGACCTCTCCAGGGCACGGTGTCGATCTCTGGAAGCAAGAACGCCGCCCTCCCGGTGATGGCCGCCTCGCTGCTCACCGACCAGCCGCTGGAGCTGAGCAACGTCCCCGACATCGAGGACATCGAGGCCATGGCCTCGATGCTCCAGCACCTCGGCGTGGAGGTGGACAGGCTCTCCCCATCGTCATGGCGGCTCCATGCCGAGGCGGTCAGGTCGGTCGAGGTGGGTGCCGATCTCACCCGCCGCATGCGCGGATCGTTCCTCCTCCTGGGCGCGCTCATCGCGCGCAAGGGCGAGGCCGTCATCGCCAAGCCCGGCGGTGACGACATCGGCATGCGCCGCGTCGAGCAGCACCTCGAGGGTCTGAGGCTGATGGGCGCGCAGGTCGAGGAGCGCGCCGACATGTACGCTGCGCAGGCACGCCGCCTCCACGGCGCGCGCATCGACCTGGACATCCCCACGGTGACGGGGACCGAGAACCTCATCATGGCCGCCGTCCTCGCCGACGGCATCACCGTCATCGCCAACGCCGCGCGCGAGCCGCATGTCTTCGACCTGGTGCGCTGCCTGGTGGGCATGGGGGCGCACATCACCGGCGCCGGGACTGAGCTCATCGTCATCGAGGGGCAGCGCGGGCTGCTCCACGGCACCGCGCACAGCGTCACCACCGACTACATCGAGGCGGGCACGTACATGGTCGCCGCCGCGGCGACGGGTGGGGACGTCGTCATCGACCGCATGCGTCCCAGCGACGTGCGCTGGCTGATCAACAAGCTGCGCAGTGCCGGCGCCGATGTCGTCGAGGGCGCCAGCCAGGTGCGGGTGCGCGGCGATGTGCTGCACGCCGTCGACGTCACCACCTGGCCGCACCCCGGCTTCGCCACCGACCTTCAGCCGCAGTACTGCACGCTCATGACGCAGGCGACCGGGGTCAGCATCGTCAGCGAGGCGCTCTACGAGAACCGCTTCTGGCACGTGCCCGAGCTGCTCGCTTTCGGAGCGCGCATCAGCGTCGAAGGCCGCAGCGCGATCATCGAGGGGCCGGTCAGCCTGCAGGCCACACGGGCGACCGTGCCGGACATACGCTCGGGTGCGGCACTGGTCATCGCCGCGCTCTGCGCACACGGCACCAGCGACCTCGCCGGCGTGTACCACCTCGACCGCGGCTACGAGGCGCTCGATGAGAAGCTGCGCGGCCTCGGCGCCGACGTCGAACGGATCACCGTGGAGGGCGGCGGCGAGTCGGCGATGCGCGATCTCAGCGGCGTGGTCGGGGACTAGAGCACAGCGGTGCTCGGCAAGAAGCTCGGGGTCGACCTCGGCACCGCGACGGTGCGCGTCATCACCCGCGGCGAGGGCACACTGATCGCCGAGCCCTCGGTGGTGGCGCTCCGGGAGGGGGAGCCCTCGATGAGCCTCCTCGGGCTCGCCGCCCTGGAGGCCGCCGCCAATGATCGCAGCCTCGTCCTCCGGCATCCCCTGCATGGCGGTGACATCACGGACAGGCGCGCGCTCAGCGCGCTGGTGCACCACGCGGTCAGCCGCGCGGTGGGGAGGCAGCGCATCTTCAAGCCAGACCTCGTCATCGCCGTGCGTTCGGGGATGAGCGGTGACAACAGGCGCGCCGTGCTCGACGCGGCAGCCCGCGCCGGCTCGCGCACCGTCTACCTCATCGACGCCGCCATCGCCGCCGCCATCGGTGCGGGGATCACGGTGACGTCACCGCGGGCGCATCTCGTCATCGACATCGGCGCAGGCAAGACCGACCTCGCCGTGCTCGCGCTCGAGGGCACCGTGGCCAGCCGGTCGCTGACCACCGGGGCGGAGGAGCTGTTCGACCACCTGGCCACACATGCGGCAGAGGTGCACGGGGTGAGCCTGGACCGCGCGGAGGTGCATGCCGCTGCGCGGCTTCTCGTCGCGGCGCCGCACGAGGAGCGCACCGGCGAGTTCGGAGGCGTCCTGCTGTCCTCTCACGAGCTCGCGCCGCTGGTCACCGCGCACCTGCGCTCACTCGACGCCGCCGTGGCCGACGTACTCGCTGAGACGCCCCCGGCGCTGCGCCGGGACGTCACCGGCAATGGCGTCGTCCTCACCGGCGGCGGCGCACGGCTCGAGGGACTCGAGCGTCACGTTGCTGCTGTCGCAGGCTGCTCCGTGCGGGTGGTGAGCGAGCCCGAGGGTTGCACGGTCCGCGGCGCGGCGCTCGCTGTCGACAACCTCGACGTGCTGAAGCGGAACTTCATGTACATACGCTAGACAGGGTCGCGTCGGAAAGACGAGCCCGTGCGCCTGGGTTTCGCGCTCAGGCGGCTCCGCGGAACTTTGCGGTGGATCGACCAGCGCGTCGTGCATCCGGGCGGTGCGTGCTCAGCTTGAAGCGGTCGCCACCCGCGCGTTTGGCCTCATACATGGCGACGTCAGCGGCGCGAACCAATTCGGCGAGGGCGGTTCCGTTATCGGGCAGGACGGATATACCCGTGGATACGGTGAGCTTGACGCGCGGCAGGCAGCTGCGCGGGAGCGGAACCGTCGCCAACCGATTGCGAAACTCCACAGCAATCCGTTCGGCGCCAACCGTATCGGCGTCGCGAAGGACGAGAAGGAATTCCTCACCGCCGAGGCGCACCGCCGCGTCGCCGGACCGGATCGTTCCGCGGAGTGCGGCGGCAACACGGCGGAGCACAAGGTCGCCGGCGCTGTGCCCGCCGGCGTCGTTGATCTGCTTGAACTTGTCGACGTCGAGGAGCAGGACCGCCATCGGCTGACCACTGCATAGGCTCTGAGCCAGTTCACGTTCGCCGACATCGCGAAGCCAGCGGCTGTTGAGAAGTCCGGTCAGGGGGTCGGTGATCGCGCGCTCGCTGAGCTCACGGTAGAGCTCGGCGTTGCGCCATGCTGCCGCCGCCGTGTGTCCGAAGAGGGCCGCTGCTTCGAGGTCCCTGCCGGTGAAGCGATCGATGCCCATGCGACTGCAGTCCAGCACGCCCAGTCGCCGGTCCCCAGCGATGAGGGGGATGATCAGGTAGGACTCCGCAGCGCCGACTGGGGTGCCGGGAATGGTGATCGTCGCCGGGTGAGCGCTGACGTCTCTGACGTACTGCGGTTTTCCCAACCTGAGCGCCCAGCCGTTGACGCCAACATCCATGGAGTAGCCGAAAGCCATCCGCGCTGTGGCCTCCCTCTCGGTGGCGTATACGGGGACGAACCGGTTCTGGCTTTCGTCGGCGGCGTAGATGTAGACACCGTCGACCGGTACCACGGTCTGGAGCTGCTCGGCGATGACTTCGAGAATCCTGGCCGGGTCGCGCTCGGATTGCAGCGCCGTGGCCGCGTTGATCAGGGCTCGTGGCAGCGCCGTGCGCCCTCGGCGAGCGGTCCGCGCCGCAGTCTCAACACCGCCGGAGTGGTCCGGGACCACCCCGACAGGGGTCGTCAGAAATGGGGCGGCGTGCTGCTTGCTGAACCAATCGGCTGTCACCTCCACCACGCTGCCAGCATTCGGCGGCGGCGCGACCATGACCGGCCGGCCGAGGTGCCATCCCTGACCGAACTGAACCCCCAGGCTCAAAAGCGTCTGCAGCTCCTCCTCTGTCTCGATGCCCTCAGCGATGACACGAGCGTTGATATGAGCTCCGAAGGAGAGCAGGGAGACGACCAGGGCGCGGCGGGCGGCGCTGACGTCAAGGCCATGGATCAGCAGCCGATCGATCTTGACGAACTCCGGCTCCACCTCGGCGATGACCAACATGCTGGCATGACCCGCACCAGCGTCATCGATGGCGATGCGGAACCCGCGCTTGCGCAGGTCGGCCACCACGCGGCGGAGCCTGGCGAGGTCGCTCACAGGGGTTCGCTCACTGACCTCCAGGACGACGGCGCTGGGAGAGACGCCCGAGACGTCGGCCAAGCGCGAAAGACGATCGCCTGAGCGTCCCTCGACCAGTGTCTCCACAGCCACATTGACGAACAGAGTCGCTGGGGACGCGTGTCCGGCCTCCGCGAATGCTGCGACCAGGCAGGCGGCGTCGACCTCGCGCTTCAGGTCGGTGACCGCCGCAACACCGAACAGCTCATCGGGGTTGCCAAGGCCCGTTCTCGGGGTGAAGCGGCACAAGGCCTCATAGCCCAAAACTGTGCGATCACCGAGGCGGACCAGTGGCTGCAGCGCTGCGCGGATGCTGCCCGGGACGATGATCTCCCTGATGCTGGCCGCCAATTCCGTCGACCCCATCGCCGCGCCCTCCCGGGGCACCGGAGCCAAGTCCGGGCGATCCTCCACCCAGTGCCAGGCCATTCCGGCTATCCCGGCAAGGGTCTCGACGAGCCGCCTCTGCGGGACCACCGTCGGCCCCCACGCGAGCAGCAGCCCGAACAGCGTGTCCCCATCCTCGATCGGCGCCACCACCAGAGGCCCGGCACCGATGTGCTGCCGCGCTGCCGCCTTCTCAGTCTGGGTGAGGTGGCGAAACATCGAGATCATCCGGGCAGGGAAAGCCTCTTCAACGATCGAGCTGCGCTGTTGCACGACGGCGGACAATGAGCCGTAGGCAGCCACCGGAAAGCGCATCGCCCCTACGGGGACCCCAAGCACCTCCTCGATCCGTGCGGCGTCATCGTCGGGGACGCCCATGGCCAGCATGACCACCTCGTCGCCGCGGAGCTCACCCCACGAACTCCGCAGACCGTGCGCCGCCAGGCATTCCAGGACCGCGTCGATGATGTCGCTGGGGCGCCGGGCCCTGCTTATGGCGTCGACGGTCCGGTGCTGGCGATCAGCCGTTGGCTCCATCGCCTCGTACCATCCGCCCGGACGCGCACACGAGCCAATCATGACGGTGGGTCCGGATGCGCCCGTCGCATCCATGTCACGCTGACGCCGCAGCTTCCGACGGCTGCTACACCACCCCGCCTCTGGGTCGGCTGGATGGTCAGGCAACACTGTCGCTAGGATTGCCGACAATCGTCGACTAATCTCGCGACCCGGGAGAGGAGGCACGTGATGCAGGCAGGTGGTCATCGGATCGGTCGCCGGGTCGGACTCGCAGGCCTCACCCTGCTCCTGGCCGCATGCGGGGGCGGTAGCTCGAGCAGCGGCTCGAGCAACAACTCGCCACTGCTGATCGGCATCATCGCGCCGTTCACCGGAGCCGACCTGGCGCTTGGGCCGGCCTACTTCGCAGCCTGCCTCCCTGCCGCCAGGGTGATCAACAATGCGGGCGGGGTGATGGGTCACACGGTCAGCTGCCAGCAGTTCGACACCCGCGGTGAGCCCGCTGACGCCGTCCCTGCCGCCCAGCAGATGGTGGCCAGCCATTCCAACCTGATGGCCGTGATCGGCTGCACCTCGGACGAGGCGTCAAGTGTCGTGCCGATCATCGACCATGCCCACCTCCCGATGTTCTGCATGACAGGACAGTCGGAGTTCAACAAGTCCAGCTTCACCTACTTCCACCGCCTGGTCCCGCCGGACGCGTACGACTCCTACGCCCTGGTGGGCAGTGCTCTGGACTACTTCCACTACAAGAAGGTGGCGCTGGTGTTCGGTAATGACATCGGCTCCCAGGCATTCGTGGGCCCCGCAACGACCGCCCTGCAGCACCTTGGGGCCACGGTCGCCATCAACCAGGCGATCGCCCTGGGTTCGTCGTCGTACAGGACCGAGGTGAGCGCGATGCTCGCGACCCATCCCGACGTGATCTTCACCGAGGCGCTGGGCCCGACAGATGCCACGTACCTGGCCGAGCTCAAGCAGTTGAACGGATCGATGCTGCCATTCATGGGCACGTCAGCGACCATCGACCCCGTCTGGTTCGCCGCGGTTACCGGGGCCATCGGCGTCCCGGACGTGCTCAGCAAGTTCACCGCCGTTGATCTTGGCGTTTCCTTCACTGGACCCGGGTACGCCGAGTTCAAGACGAACCTCGACGCCTCCGCCTCCCAATTCCCCAAGGCACCGACCTACGCGCAGCGCGGCGCCACGCTGCACCTCTACGACGGCATCATGCAGGCCGCGCTGGCCATGAATGAGACCAAGAGTGTCGACCCGACCGTGTACAACGCCAAGATCAAGGACGTCGGCAACGGTGTCAGTGGCGCCGTCACGGTGAACACGTACAAGGATGGTGTCACCGCCATCAACAGCGGCAAGTCGGTGAAGTGGGTGGGCGCAGGCGGGCTGACCAACTACGACCAATACAACAACTCCCAGCAGGGTTACATCATCGTCAAGTACGACGCCCAGGGAAATGAGGTCACCATCAGCAAGCTGACCCAGCAGCAGACCGCCGCCATCATCGCTGCGGGCGGTGGCTGAACCGCTGCGCGGCCGCGGCGGGTCGCGATGAGCCTGTTCATCGCGGCCTTCGGCTTTGGGCTGGTGAGCATGTCGATCATCGCCATCGCGGCGGTGGGGTTCACCATGCAGTTCGGCATCACCAACATGATCAACCTGGCATACGGACAGGTGATGATCAGTTCGGCGTATGCGGCCTATGCG
>CATPAP010000082.1 GCA_955651875.1 Candidatus Dormiibacterota bacterium | reverse complement strand
TTGGATACACCTCCGAGATGACCGACGACCGCCTCCGGTACGAAGAGTTGGTGCGATCCACCCGTGAGGGACTCGGCGGCGATCGGTTCGAGTCAACCGTCGGAGCTGGCCGAGCTATGACGCTGGACGCCGTCATGGACTACTTGGAAAAGGGGGAGCAACTCCTCACCGCGCTCGTTGACGTACCGCAAGCACTCTCGCTTGTCATTGATCTCGAGACCGTTCCACTGTCGTCCTTCGCAATTGTGGGCCACTACATGCGTTTCAATGAAACCGTACGAAACGCGTTGAAAGATGCGCGCCAGAGAATTGTCGCGGGGCTCGAGCGTCCCGGCCACAAGCGCAACAGTCACCTGATTTGGGCCGCTCCGGGAACTGGAAAGACATACTTCGTCCAACAGGTCGCCGAGTCGATTGGCAACGTGACCTACCGCGAGATCAATTTGGCTGAGTGTGACGCTGACGAGTTTCGGGCGGCGCTCAAGGAGCTCGAGAGGCCAGGCGATGACCCACGGCTCTGTCTCGTCGATGAGTGTGAGGCTAAGCCGGGTGAACCGTGGCCATACGAGCTCCTGCTCCCCACCACCTGGATGCGGCTGTCGACGGCGGGCAGCGCATCGTTTTCGTCTTCGCTGGCAGTTCCGGGTCAAGCCCGGAGGAGATGATGGAGAGGATGGCTTCCCATCCCAAGGGACCGGATCTGCTGAGTCGGATTCCGCACGCCAACGTGTACAGCATCGAGCCCATGGGGATCGGCGACCGCGTGGTGGTCTCTGTCGCACAACTTCAAGCGGCGGCCCATGAGATCGGACGCGTGCTCACCGAGGTGGAGAAGATGGCGCTGTACTACGTGTCGATCGACCCGCACCTTGGTAACGCACGGCAGCTCCGTGAATTCGCCGTCCGGGCCGTCGAACGCCTGGCGCCGGGCGAGGAGCGGATCAAGTACGACCACCTGTTCAGTCCGGGTAACCCTGAGAACAAGGCCTTCTGGGTGCAATGGCAAGCGAACCATCAGGCCCTGGTCAATCGCTTCGTCAGGGTCACGAAATAAGGTCTCTTCAGGGAGCAATAGCAGCTGAGTGGGAGAGACCGCTGGCTTCTATTTCGCCAGTGCCGCACTCAGGCGCAGATGTTCGGATCCCTTCCCCCAGCCGTTTTGCATTCTTGTTTCACTCGAGCAGCCCGCCTGGTACCACCTCGTGCTTGGCCGCGTCGACCCAACTGCCCAGCTCGCCGCTGATGGGCGGCACGGGTTCGCCTGTGATTGTGAACTGGCCATTTGCGTCTCTGCTGCACACAAAGTTGATCACGAGGCTGTCGTCAAGACTCGGGAAATCGCTGCGGTTGTGCGCACCACGCGTTTCCGTGCGTGCCAGGGCCCCATGCATGGTAGCTTCCGCCGTACCAAGCATCGCGCGCACGTCAAGCGCGTGCGCAAGGTCGCCCCAGCCTTCGTCATTGGGCCGCACATCGATGTCCCCGAGCCGCGATCGGATATCCGCCAGACGATTCAGTCCATCAGTCAAATCGGCAGCGCTGCGGACCACTCCGCATCGCTCCCACATCGTATCGCGTATCTCGCGCTGCAACTGCCGACTCAACTCACTGCCGGTATGCACCAGCGCGTCCAGCTCGGAGTGAGCGCGGGCGATAGCGGCCCGGGAACGCGGCTGCATCTCACGTTCCAATGAGAAGTCAGCTGCGGCTGAACCGGCGCGCTTGCCGAACACGAGTGTCTCGACGAGCGAGTTACCACCCAGCCTGTTTGCGCCATGCAGTCCCGCGGTGCATTCCCCGGCAGCGTAGAGGCCGCGGACGTCCGTAGCGTGCGCCGCCGGATCGACTGCAATGCCACCCATCGAGTAGTGCGCTGTTGGGGCCACTTCCATCGCTTGCTTGGAGATATCGAGCAGCTGGTACTCGACAAACTGCCGGTACATGCGCGGTAGTTTGGTCAGGATCTTCTCCTTGCCGAGGTGCGTCACGTCGAGAAAGACGCCGCCATGTGGGCCTCCTCGGCCCTCCTTGACTTCCGTGTAGTTGGCGAGCGCGATGCGGTCGCGAGTCGACAGTTCCATCCGCTCAGCGTCGTAGCGCCGCATGAAACGCTCACCCTCTGCATTGACGAGGTGACCGCCCTCACCGCGGACCGCCTCGGTGACCAGTGTGCCAGCCGCCTCTTCCGGCCAGAGCATGCCGGTGGGATGAAATTGCACAAGCTCCATGTCCATGAGCCGGCATCCTGCTTCCACAGCTAACCACATGCCTTCGCCATAGTTTTCATCGCGGCGCGACGAGCTGCGACGCCAGTTGCGCGTGTGTCCGCCGGTACAAAGGACCACAGCGTCGGCCTCGAACACGCAGCGATCGCCCGAGTGGATATCGAACGCCAGTGCCCCGAAACACTGGCCGTCGACAACCAGCAAGCGCGAGACGTACTGGTTCTCAATTACCGGGATCTCAAGCTGGCGCGCCCGCTCGGCGACCGTGTACAGGACCGCCCGGCCGGTGTAGTCACCGGCGTAGCACGTGCGCCGGTACGTGTGGGCACCGAAGAATCGCTGGTCGAGCCTGCCGTCATCGGTGCGGGCAAATGGGCATCCCCACTCGGCGAGCTCCAAGACCGCAGCAGCGGCCTCACGGGTCATGATCTCGACCACGCGCGGATCGCTGAGGTAATAGCCCTCACGCAAGGTGTCGGCGAAGTGTTGTTGCCAGGTGTCCTGCGGATCGATGGTCCCCAGCGCGGCATTGATCCCACCCGCCGCGAGGACGGTGTGCGCGTCGAGGCGCGGGCGGCGTCCGATCATGACGACGTCAGCGCCAGCCTCGCGGGCTGCGACGGCGGCGCGCACGCCGGCTCCGCCGGTCCCGATAACGAGGACGCTGCAGACGCGGCGGTCGAACTTGGGGTTGTGAGTCATGCCGGGACCTCGGTTACCGGGATCGCGGGTGCACGGTGGTTCCTTTGCCAGGCTCGGTTGTGATCTTCAGGCTGCCACCCGCTCCTCGGGTTCAGGCATCCGGTCATGGTGGTTGCCTCCCAACGGTGGCTGAAACTGCCACCGATTCTTCGCGGCCACCGAGGCGCGCACATCGGGGAAACACAAAGCCATTGTGCAGCAGCCCAAGAGGGGGTCTTCTCTGCTGTTTTCAGGGGCGGTATCGCGAGATACGGGTTGGAGGCAGGGCCGCTAATCCGTCGGAGTGCTGCCGATCAGGCGATTGCGCGGGCTAGCTCTGGGAGACGCTTTTGCGTCGTTTGGTAGTTCAAACAAGAGAGTCTTCCCAGGTGAGCCGCACGTGTTGGCGATCGAGCAGTTCCGGCGCCTCGAGGCAGATGACGTCTGGCTCGTGTCCCCGCACGGTCTCCCGTTCAGAGCGCAGTGCACATGAGACGACGGCCTCGCAACCATGCCCTCCCGGTGCTTCGCCTGGGGTTGCGGTCACCGCCCCACGCCTTGCACGATGCCGCTCGATCGGATCGCCGGGTGAGTGCCAGGCTGTGAATCCTTTTCAGCGGATTGGGTACCGACCGACGCGGCACCGAGCAGCACCGGGGGCAGCCCGACGTCTTCCTGCATCAGCTCCTGGTGCAGTGCGATGGCGGCTAGGGCGCCGCTGGCTGCCGAGAGGATGACTTGGGTGGCGGGGTGTTGCCCCGTGCGCCGCGCCGCATCACCCGCGGCGTAGACGCCGGCGACGGAGGTGCGTCCGGTCTCGTCGATCTGAATCCGACCGGCAGCGGTGAGGACGCATCCCATCTTCGCCGGCAACGAGGATGACAGCTCCGTCGCACCGTGAAAAAAGAGGACTCGGCGCTCGAGTGAGCTACCGTCTTCGAAGACAATGCAGTCGAGTTGACCGTGCCTTCCCCGCAGGCGTGCAATTCGCTTCTCGCAAACTGGAATCCCCTCCTTGACGAGCTGCGCGCGATCCTCAGGCTGAAGCCCGGAAGAACCATGCGTGCATAGCACGACGTCTCCGCTCCAACTGAGCAGCAGAAGAGCCTGACGGAACGCGCTCGAACCGTCACCGAGTACCGCAATCGGCTGATCACGCACCTCCCAGCCATCGCAGTAAGGACAGTGGAAAACACTCCTGCCGTACAGGGGCGCCAGTCCGGCTATCCTTGGCAGGGCATCCCTGATCCCGACGGCCAGCAGCAGTTTGCGGGTGCTGACCACGTCGCCGACTGAGGACAGCACGTCGAATCCATCGACCGTCATCGTGACGTCCTCAACAAGCCCCGAAGCCATCTGTACGTTCGAGTAGGTCTTGAGCTCGCAGCAGCCGAGCCGGCGGAGCTCGGCTGGGTCGAGGCCGTCTCTGGAGAGAAAGCCATGCATCGCATGGGAGGCAGCGTTGCGGGGCTCGCCGGCGTCGATCAGGAGAACGCGGCGGCGGGCGCGGCCGAGGACCAGGGCTGCGTTCAGCCCGGCTGGTCCCCCGCCGACGACCACCGCGTCGAGGATGCTATCGCTCGATCGGGACACCGACCATCGACCCCCATTCGGTCCACGAGCCGTCGTAGTTCCGCACCCGCGGATAGTCGAGGAGCTCGTGGAGCACGAACCATGTGTGAGCGCTTCGTTCGCCAATCCGGCAGTACGCGACGACCTCGAGATCTGGCGTGATGCCCTGGCCTTCGTACAGGCTGCGCAGTTGCTCTCGGTCCAGGAATGCACCGGTTTCTGGATTCACTGCCTTGGCCCATGGAATGTTGCGGGCTCCGGGAATGTGGCCGGGTCGCTGTGCCTGCTCCTGAGGCAGGTGTGCTGGCGCCAGCAGCTCGCCTCGGTACTCCTCGGGTGAGCGCACGTCGACCAGACCGCACCCTGCCTTGCCGAGCACCTCGCTGTCGACATACGCCCGAAGCGCTCGGATGTCGTCAGTCGGTGGCTGCACCGTGTAGCGCTTGGCATCCGGCGCCGCCACGTCGGTGGTCAACTCGCGCGTTTCCAGCTCCCACTTCTTCCTGCCACCATCCATCAGGCGCACCGGTCCATGACCGTAGTAGCGGAAATACCAGTAGGCGTACGCCGCGAACCAGTTGTTGTTGCCCCCGTAGAGGATCACCTCGGTCTGGTTGTCGATGCCGAGCCGCTCCATGAGCGCCGCAAATGAGTCGGGGCCGACGAAGTCCCTTCGAACCGGGTCCTGAAGATCGTTCTTCCAGTGGACACCGAGGGCAGAAGGGATATGTCCGCGTCCGTACGCCTCCGTGTCCTCGTCGACCTCGAGGATTCGCAATCCCTCCTCTCCGAGCCTCGTCGCCACCTCGTCGGTGGTGGCCAGGACGGCTTTGGTCGTGATCGCCATGGCTGGTTCCTCCCATTCATGCGCTGACCGGTTGGCCAGCTGACGCCGACGCTAGCCCTGCCCTGTTCCCCGAGCGTTCCGGATCCGTTCCCATGGCTGCGGTCGATGACTCACAATCACGCGTGGAGGTAGTCGTGGAGACGATCGGCGGCCTGCGGATCTGGCTGCTCGGCGGCTTTCGCGTGGAACTGGACGGTCGGCAGGTCCGCGATGAGGCATGGCGGCGCAACCGGGCCAGGGCTCTGGTCAAGGTCCTCGCCCTGGCGCCGAGCCATTGCCTGCACCGTGAGCAGGTCATCGACACCCTCTGGCCGGAGCTGGATGTCGATGCCGGCAGCGCGAATCTGCGCAAGGCCGCTCATTTCGCTCGCCAAGCCATCGCGCCGCAGCACCTGCGGACACACGGAGAGCTTGTCGAGCTGGATGCATCGCCGCTCTGGGTGGACGTGGCCGAGTTCGAGGCGGCAGCCCACGCAGGGCGGAAGGAGGCGGCGGTCTCCCTCTATCGCGGCGACCTACTCCCCGAGGACCGCTACGAGGCATGGACCGACGAGGCTCGCGACCGGCTGCGGTCGCAGTTCCAGCAGCTCCTTCTTGGACTCTCCGCGGACCGCGAGCGCGACGGGGACCTTGTCGCCGCCACGGAGGCCCTCGAACGCCTGGTGACCGACGATCCTCTCAACGAGGAGGCTCAGCTCGCACTGATGCGGCTGAACGCCCTGGGTGGTGCCCGCCATCTTGCGTTGCGCCGCTTTCGCCAACTCGAATCAACCCTGCGAGCTGAGTTGGA
Organism: Candidatus Dormiibacterota bacterium; assembly: GCA_955651875.1. Lineage (GTDB taxonomy): Bacteria > Chloroflexota > Dormibacteria > Aeolococcales > Aeolococcaceae > Aeolococcus. Next base: position 256 of record CATPAP010000082.1, on the reverse strand, counting down.
CATCGCGCCGGCGACCGAGGTTCAGAACCTCTACCGCGAGATCCTGGACGGCCGTTTCCCATCGCCGACGATGCGGCCCGCGTTGCCTCATCCGTCCGCGCTGCAAATGGATGAGACCGAAGACGTCGGCGTCGAGCAGCGCAAGGTGGTGACGGCCCTGTGGTTGGAAGCCGTGCTGCCGCCTGGCGATCCCGAGGTTACGCGCGATCAGCTCCTGTCCTGGACGGAGAAGGCCGCCGCTGTGATCGATAGATGG
>CATPAP010000081.1 GCA_955651875.1 Candidatus Dormiibacterota bacterium | reverse complement strand
GGACGTGAGTGTCGAGGCTGGCGGCCAATCGCCAGCCTCGGTCGGCCGCCACGGCGAGGTAGCGGTCCACGTCACGGAGGGGGTCGACGACGGCGGCATCGCCGGTCCGAGGGTCGACGACCAGATAGCTGCAGTTACCGAGCTCGCGGGCGACCCACTGCTCGACGAGCACGCGCTCGGCGTCGACGACCGCTGTCATCGCAGCTGGGTTCTCCAAGAACTGCTCCTCGATGCGCCACGCACGGGCATGGTTCGCTGCGCCGCGGACACCGGCATGGGCTGTGGCGGAGGTTCGCACATCCCAAACCCTACTGGTCAAACGCCAACAGCGCGCGCCTGGGGTTGCGGGCGTCTGCCGGGTGCCGGGATCGCCTCGCCGAACCGGTCGGTGCCGTGCGCGCCGCCAGACCGGTGCGGAAGCCCCCCGCCCGGGGCGGGACCGATTGTCCGGCCGGACGGCGGCGCCCGCAGCGGCGGCCGGCGGCCCCGCCGCGCCCTCTGCCGACAGCGTCAGCTTTGTGCCGGGCGCTCCGGCAGGCGGACGTCGGCGACCAGCTCGACGAGGTCTCTCACCCTGAGCGCGCCGAAGAGGGCGGAGTAGGGCTGGATCCCGAACTGACTCTGGACGATGGCTGTCGTGGCCACGATCCGCGCGGAATCGGAGCGCACGTTGACCCGTGCCTCCAGGGTGGCGGGACATGTGGTGCCCCCGATGGTGAGGTCGCCTGTGATCGACACCTTGCGCACGCCGCCGATGATCGCGGTGGATGCGAATGTGATGGTGCGACGCCTGTCGGAGTGGAGCACCTTCTGCCGGGTGTTCCTCTCAATCTCGTCTTTCTGGGAATCGGTGAGCTCGACCGCGCCGCCGCTGGCCTCCATCACCTCGAGCGAGCGTGCGTCGATGGTGGCTTGCACGCTCGACCGCGCCGGTACGCTCGCGTCGACGATGACCGTCGCGCGCCACCGGGTGGCGCGGAGTGTGAGGTCGTGCCCCATCCGTGACGCGGCGCCTTCGCGCCCTGTCTTGACGAGCAGAGTGCCGTCGTTCGGACCAAGGACGTACCTGCCGCTCCTGAGTGTCACGTCTGCATCCCGGCGCACTCTGAGCGTCCGGCTCAGCGCTCCATCACCTGGCGACGGAGTCTCTGCATGCCTCGCAGCCAGCGATCGTGGTCAGTCGCCCTGCGCACGAAGTATTCGTGCACCTCGGGATGGGGCAGAATGAGGAACTGGTCTCCGCGCAGAGCGTCGATGACGCAGGTCGCCACCTGGTCCGGCTCGAGCGCTCCCGCGTCGAGGAAATCGCCATCGCCCGCCTGGGCGAGCATGGGCGTCCTCACGCCCTGCGGGCACAGAGCGGACACGCGCACGCCGCGCGCGCCGTAGCTGATCGCCAGCCATTCGAGGAAGGAGAGAGCGGCTGCCTTGGTAACCGCGTACGGAGCTGCGGCCACATGGTTGAGGAGGCCGGCCGCCGAGACCGTGCCGACGATGCAGCCCTCGCCTCGCTCGAGCATCATGGGCAGCACAGCGCGGGCGGCATACACGTGAGCCATGACATGCACGTCCCAGCTCGTCTGCCATGCCTCGTCGGAGGCCTCCGGCCCACCGCCGAAGGCAATCCCGGCATTGGAGCAGTAGATGTCGATTGCGCCACGAGCGTCGACTGTCTGGCGGATCAGATCGTGAACATCCGCCTCGCGCGTGACGTCGACGGCCACCGCGGTGCCGCCGACCTCCTCAGCGACAGCGTGGGCGCGCACCTCGTCGACGTCGGCAACGACGACGGCAGCGGCACCGGCTCTGGCGAATGCACGGCAGAGGGACGCTCCGATGCCCCTTCCGCCGCCGGTGACCACGACAACGCGACCGGATGCGTCCACCGGCCGCACTGTACACAGGGTCCGGCGCTGGTGGACCTCAAGAGCGGCGTCGGAGGATACTGGCGCCTCCCGGGTCCCGGTCAGGGGCAGGTCGTCGGATGGCAGGAGGACGGTGCGTTGGTCAACGGCATGACTGCGCGCCCGGACGCCGTCCACCTGGCCGGCCAGCTCTACATCGACGGAGAGTGGGTGGACTCGACGGGGGATGGGCGGATCGCGGTGGAGAACCCCGCCACCGAGCAGGTGATCACCGAGGTGCCGCGCGGCACACCCGAGGACGTGGACGCGGCCGTCAACGCCGCGCGGCGCGCATTCCCGGCCTGGGCGGCGACGCCGGTGGCGGAACGGGCGCGCCTTCTCAGCGCATTGCGCGACGCGCTCGCCGCCAGGCAGGACGACCTCGCCGGCATCATCACAGCCGAGATGGGGGCTCCCGCCAAGATTGCACACGCCATCCAGGCCGGCCTGCCGTTGCAGGTCCTGGCCTCGTACGTTGACCTGGCCGGCTGTGTTGAGGAGACTGAGACAGTCGGCAACTCGGTGGTCGTGCGAGAGCCGGCCGGGGTGGCGGCGGCAATCACGCCGTGGAACTACCCGCTGCACCAGAGCATCGCCAAGCTTGCGCCGGCGCTTCTTGCCGGTTGCACGGTGGTCCACAAGCCGAGTGAGATCGCGCCGCTGACGGCATACACGCTCGCAGCGATGGCGCACAGCATTGGGTTCCCGCCCGGCGTGTACAACCTCCTGTCAGGAACCGGTGCGGTGGTTGGAGAGGCGCTGGCGCGGCATCCCGGGGTCGACATGGTCTCCTTCACCGGTTCCACACGCGCCGGGCAGCGGGTCGGCGCGCTCGCGTCGGAGACGGTGAAGCGCGTCTCGCTCGAGCTTGGGGGGAAGTCGGCGAACGTCATCCTCGACGACGCCGACATCACCGCCGCGGTCAAGGTCGGCGTCGCCAACTGCTTCCTCAACTCCGGCCAGACCTGCAATGCGTGGACGCGAATGCTAGCTCCTGATTCCCGGTATGACGAGATCGTCGAGCTCGCGGCGGCCACGGCGGCCGCGTACACAGTCGGCGATCCGACTGACCCGGCGACGCGGCTCGGTCCGCTGGCGAGCGCGGCCCAACACGACCGCGTGAACGGCTACCTGGGGCAGGGCATTCGAGACGGCGCCCGGCTGGTTGCCGGTGGACCGGGGCGCGACGGCCTCCCCGACCGCGGCTACTACGTCCGTGGCACGGTGTTCGCCGATGTTGACCCGGACTCGACCATCGCGCAGCAGGAGATCTTCGGCCCCGTGCTCTCGATCATTCGATACACCAACGAGGACGAGGCCGTTCGCATCGCCAACGCGACGCAGTACGGGCTGGCGGGCGCGGTCTGGTCCGCCGACGTCGATCGCGCGGTCGCGGTTGCGCGGAGGCTGCGCACCGGGCAGGTGGACATCAACGGCGCGCGCTTCAACCCCAGCGCTCCGTTCGGGGGGTACGGGCAGTCGGGAAACGGGCGCGAGCTCGGCCGCCACGGGCTCGAGGAGTTCCAACTGATCAAGTCGATGCAGTTGCCGTGACCGTTCGCGCCGCGGTTCTCCGCGACATCGGCTCGCCGCTGCGCGTCGAGGAGATCAAGCTCGAGCCGCCAGGACCCGGCAGGGTGTGCGTGCGCATGGTGGCGACCGGGGTGTGCCATTCGGATCTCTCGCTGGCGCGCGGCACGCTGGTGCAAGCTGTTCCCGCAGTTCTCGGGCACGAGGGCGCTGGCCGGGTGGTGGCGGTCGGCGAAGGTGTGACTGCGGTGCGCGCCAGCGACGCCGTCCTTTTCAACTGGGCGCCACCGTGCCGGGAGTGCTGGTGGTGCCTGAACGGTGAGCCGTATCTCTGCGCGCGCGCAGGTGAGGCGGCTGCCGTGCCGTACGCCCGACTCGACGACGGCACGCCGCTGTTCGCCGCCATGGGGGTGGCGGCGTTCGCGACCGAGACCGTGGTCGCCGAATCGGCGTGCATCCCGATCCCCGACGACATCGACCTCGAAGAGGCGGCGCTGCTCGGCTGTGCGGTGCTGACCGGGGTGGGAGCCGTTGCGCACGCAGCCTCGGTCAAGCGGAGCGACTCGGTCGTGGTGATCGGGCTCGGCGGCGTGGGACTCTGCGCTGTGCAGGGTGCCCGTCTGGCCGGCGCCGCGCCGCTCATCGCCGTCGATGCGTCGCCCGCCAAGGCCGAGCTTGCCCGCAGGTTCGGCGCCACCCACGTGCTCGAGCCAGGTCCTGATCTCGGCAAGACGATCCGCGCGCTCACCGGGGGACGCGGCGTCGACCACGCGATCGAGTGCGTCGGCCGCGCCGACACCATCAGGACGGCGTGGTCGGTGACCCGCCGCGGAGGCCAGGCCACCATCGTGGGCTTGGGACCGAAGACGGACGTGGTGTCCTTCAACGCGCTCGAGATCGCGCATTTCGCCCGCGTCCTGCGTGGCTGCATGTACGGCAACGCCGACCCCCTAATGGATGTGCCGATCCTGCTCGAGCACGTGCGCGAGGGACGGCTCGACGTGGCACCCCTGGTGACGCGTCGGATCGGCCTCGATGAGATCGAGTCCGCCTTCGCGGACATGAGCGCAGGTCGGGGCGCTCGCAGCCTGATCGTGTTCGGAGGAGATGGCGCGTGACTGAGGAGCTCGTGGGCTGGACGCGGCGATTCGAGGGGCGCGTAGCCGTGGTGACGGGAGCCGCGCAGGGAATCGGCGCGGCCACAGCACGCCGCCTGGCCGCTGAGGGCGCGATCGTCGCGGTGCTCGACCGCAACGCGGAGGGCGCGAGCGCCACCGCCGAGGACATCCGCGCCATCGGGGGCAGCGCGGTCGGGCTCGCGTGCGACGTCTCGTCCGCCGCGAGTGTCACGGCCGCAGTGGCCGCTGTCGCCGCCCAGCAAGGGCGCATCGATGTGCTCATCAACAACGCCGGAGTCACCCGGGACGGCCTGCTGTTCAAGATGACCGACGACGACTGGAACACCGTGTTGCAGGTCAATCTCACCAGCGTTTTCCTGATGTGCCGCGCCGCCCAGGAGCAGATGGTTGCGGCCAAGTACGGGCGCATCGTCAACCTCAGCAGCCGCTCCGCGCTCGGCAATCGCGGGCAGGCCAACTACGCCGCTGCCAAGGCAGGCATCCAGGGCCTCACCGCCACGCTGGCAATCGAGCTCGGCCCCTTCAACATCACGGTCAACGCGGTGGCGCCGGGCTACGTGGCCACGCCGATGACGGCGGCAACAGCCGAGCGCGTAGGCATGACGGCGGAGGAGCACCAGCAAGACGTCGCGCAGCGCACCCCGCTGCGTCGCGTGGCACAACCTGAGGAGATCGCGTCGGTCGTCGCCTTCCTGGCCAGCGACGACGCGTCGTACGTGAGCGGCCAGACGTTGTACGTCAATGGGGGGGCGCGTTGAGATGCGGATCTTCGAATCGCTTGACGAACTGCCGGGAGCCGCGGGCACCGAGCTGGGGGTGAGCAACTGGCACACCGTGACCCAGGAGCAGATCACCGCCTTCGCGGACGCGACGCATGACCACCAGTGGATCCACGTCGACGCCGAGCGCGCCAGCGGCGGCCCATTCGGCACCACCATCGCGCACGGTTTCCTCAGCCTCGCGCTGACGCCGATGCTCCTCCACGAGATCTACGAGGTACGCGGCGCGGGCATGGCCATCAACTACGGCGCCAACCGTGTGCGCTTCCCGGCGCCGCTGCCGAGCGGCGGGACCGTGCGCGCTCGGGCTCGCCTCGAAACCGCCGACGATGCGCCGGGAGGCATCCAGTTGGTCACCCACGTCGAGGTCGAGGTTCAGGGTTCCGACAAGCCCTGCTGTGTTGCCGATCTGGTCACTCGCTTCCTCGTCTGATCGTGCGCCGCTGCCAGGCCGGCCTCATCGACCACGTCGCACAGGCAGCGACTCAGCGCTCAGCGCCCGGTCGACCAGCTTGTTGATGGTGGACACAGCGCGCGGTGGCACCGTGCGGCGATCGTCGAAGATGAGCCACCGCATCCCCACGAAATCGCCAATCCCCATCAGCGCGTACGCGAGAGTCTCGACATCATCGACCTCAGCGATCTCGCCACCGTCGATGGCGGTGCGGAGCGCGGCCGCGTACGCGTCGGCCAGCTGCCGGTACCAGTCGCGATAGAGATCAGCATCGACGTATTCGGACTGCCGGACAATCCGGCAGAGGTCGCGGTGCCGTGCCGTCCACGCGAAGTAGGCGGCAAAGCCGGCCTGCTCCTTGCCGATGCGGCCGACCACAGCGGCGGTCGCATGCGCCAGCGTGGCGCGGAGCTGATGCCCACGTTCGTCGACGACAGCGCGCATGAGGTCCCTCTTGCTGTCGAAATACAGGTAGAACGTTCCCTGAGCCACGCCGGCGCCCTGCGTAATGTCGGCGATCGACGCTTCGTGGTAGCCGCGCTGCCCGAACACCTCTTCCCCGGCGGCCAGCAGCCGGCTCCGGGTTCGCTCGCCACGGGCGGTCAGCGAACCCGCTTCCGCACGGACAGCAGGCGCCATCGCTCTCCCCACGGATCGGGAAACTGATTCAGGATTCATGTTAGCATCCGGCGCCGGAGGCGTTCGGGGACACGGGGGTGGCTGATGCGACGCGTCAATGCGCAGCCGTCCGGGGAGGCTCCAGCCACATTGGAGGTCTCCGGTCTGGCGGTCCACTTCGGCGGGGTCGTCGCCTTGCAGGACGTGTCTATCGGCGTGCATCCGCAGCAGATCCTTGGTGTGATCGGCCCCAACGGCGCGGGCAAGACCACGCTTTTCAACGCCATCTGCCGGTTGGTGACGCCGAGCCGCGGCAGCATCACCTACGCAGGTCGCTCAATGCTGTCGATGCGGCCTTCTCAACTCGCCGGTTTGGGCATCGTGCGCACGCTGCAGGGGCTCGGCCTCTGGACGCGTCTCAGCGTGCTGGAAAACGTCATGCTGGGTGCGCCGGCATCGACCAGCATGCTCAGCGACCTGTTCGCGCTGCCCCGCGCTGACACGTGTGAGCGCGACCGTACTGATTCGGCCATGGCCGTCCTCGATGAGCTCGGCATCGCCGATCGCGCCGGCGCATATCCCGGCTCGTTGCCACACGGCACCCAGAAACGTGTGGTCCTGGCACGTGCGCTGGTGGCCCGTCCATCACTGCTCCTGCTCGATGAGCCCGCCAGCGGACTCTCGGCGGCTGAGGTGGAGCAGCTCGTGGAGTTGCTCCGCCGGCTGCGCGCACACATGGGCATTGCGCTGGTCGAGCACCACTTGGACATGGTGATGGCGGTGAGCGACCGCGTGACGGTGCTCAACCTCGGCACAGTGATCGCCGCGGGAACGCCGGCCGAGATCCGCGCCAACGAGGACGTGGCCACCGCCTACCTCGGCAGCCAGGTGGCCGATGCTTGAAGTCGTCGATCTGACCGTTGCCTACGGTGGCGTGGTTGCCGTGAACGGTGTTTCACTCGCCGTCGCGGAGGGCAGCATCACCACGGTGCTGGGTGCCAACGGTGCGGGCAAGACAACGCTGGTCCGCGCCATCTCGGGTCTGGTGAAAGCGCGTCGCGGCAGCGTGAGTGTCGCCGGCACTGACCTGACAGGCCGCGCTCCGGAGGCCATCGCGCGTTTGGGCGTCGCCCATGTCCCCGAGGGTCATGGCATCATCAGCGAGATCACCGTCGACGAGAACCTGCGCCTCGGTGGGCTGTGGCGGCGTGACCGCGCCGATCAGCAGCTGGCAATCGAGGAGGCGTACGAACTGTTTCCGCCGCTGCTGGCGCGCCGCCACCTTCACGCCGCCAACCTCTCCGGGGGAGAGCGTCAGATGCTCTCCATCGGTCGCGCGCTGGCCTCACGTCCACGAGTGCTGCTGCTCGACGAACCCTCGCTAGGACTGCATGCGACCGTGCTCGCGCAAATCATGGACCGGCTGCGCACGCTCACGGACGAACGGCGGCTCGCCGTGCTTCTCATCGAGCAGAACGCGCGCAGCGCTCTGGCGGTCGCCGATGACGCGGTGGTGCTCTCCCTTGGCACAGTGGTAGCGCGCGACCGCGCCGCTGCGCTGGCCGGCGACGACGCGCTGCGCCATGCGTATC
>CATPAP010000080.1 GCA_955651875.1 Candidatus Dormiibacterota bacterium | reverse complement strand
CGGTGATCCTGACGGCGGTCCTTGCTCTCGTCGCTGCTTTCACTGCGCTCCCGTCGCAGGGCTGGACCGGCTTCGCCCTCCCGGCCAACCCGATTGGCCTCGCGCCGTCCAACCCCGTCGGGGCCGTGTTCAATGAGCTCGGTGTTCTTTGGCTGCTGGCCCCCGTCCTGTTCCTGGTATCGGCGTCTGCACCGCTGGTGCGGATGCGGAGGTCCAGCGGCGACGAACGGCAGCAACTGAAGTGGATTGCGTACGCGGTACTCGTCACCGCCTGTCTTGCCGTTCCTTTGGCCATCGTGGGCCTCGCCAACCAGGGGATTTCCTCCTGGGCGAGTGATCTCGCTCTTGCGGTGGGGCTCGGGGTGGCGATGCCCGTCGCCGCCGGGATCGCCATCTTCAAGCACCGGCTGTACGACATCGACATCGTCATCAGTCGCACGCTTGTGTACGGCTCCCTTGCGGTGTTCATCACCGCGGTGTACGTCGGCATCGCGGTTGGCATCGGAGCTCTCATCGGCGGCAGCGGCAAGCCGAACCTGGGCTTGTCGATCCTCGCGACGGCGATCGTCGCGATCGGGTTCCAGCCGCTGCGTGAACGCCTGCAGCGCATCGCCAATCGTCTGGTGTACGGAGACCGTGCGACCCCGTACGAGGTGCTCTCGCAGTTCTCCGTTCAGGTCGCCGAGAGCTTTGCGGTGGAGGACGTGCTGCCGCGCATGGCACGCGTCCTCGCCGGCGGGACGGCCGCACAGCACGCCGAAGTCTGGCTGCGCAGCGGTGATTCTCTGCGTGTCGCGGCCGCGTGGCCCGTCGACGCGGTCGCGCCAAATGCGATCCCCGCCAACGGTCAAGTCCCCGCATCGCTGAGCGGGTCGGACAGGATCGTCGGCGTCCGCCACCAGGGCGATCTTCTCGGTGCGCTCAGCGTCACCAAGCGCGTCGGCGAGTCGCTGACGCCGGTCGAGGAGGGCCTGCTCACCCACCTGGCCGCACAGGCGGGGCTGGTCCTCAAGAACGTCGGCCTCACCAGCGACCTTCAGCAGCGGCTCGAAGAATTGCGCGCATCGCGACAGCGATTGGTCACAGCGCAGGACGAGGAGCGCCGCCGGCTGGAGCGCAACCTCCACGACGGCGCCCAGCAGCACCTGGTCGCGCTCAAGGTGAAGCTCGGTCTCGTCGAGATGCTCGCCACCCGCGACCCGGCGAAGGCGAAGCAGACGATCGAGCAGCTCAAGGGCGACGCCAACGAAGCGTTAGAGACGCTGCGCGATCTCGCGCGGGGGATCTACCCGCCACTTCTAGCCGACAAGGGACTCGCGGTTGCTCTGGAGTCGCAGGCGCGCAAGGCTACTGTGCCTGTGACGGTCGACGCCATGGCGGTACACCGCTACTCGCAGGAGATCGAGGCGGCCGTGTACTTCTCCGTGCTCGAGGCGCTGCAGAACGTGCAGAAGTACGCGCGGGCGTCGCACGTCACGGTGCGATTGCGCGATGAGGATGGCGCGCTGACCTTTGAGGTGGCGGACGATGGCAGGGGATTCGACGTCGCCACCACGGCCAAGGGATCGGGCCTGACCAACATGGCCGACCGCGTCGACGCTCTCGGCGGCAAGGTCGAGGTGACGTCCGCGCCGGGCAGTGGAACCACTCTGCGCGGCTGGCTGCAAGTCGTGTCGCCAGCGGTCTCGGCATGATCGGGGACGTGCGGCGAGGCCGGACAACCGCCCTGGCCATTGGTTTGGCCGTGGCGGCGGTGGCTGCGGCAGCGACCACGGCCGCCTTCGCGTTCCTCAATCGAGCGTCGCTGCCGAACCTCGATGCCGCCGACCCGATTGCGATCGTGGTGCCCACCGGCCTAGCCATGGTGGGCGGTCTGGTGGCGGCGCGGCAGCCGCGCAACCCGACCGGCTGGCTCTTCCTCATCAGCGCGATCGTCACAGGCCTGCAGGGCGCCGAGGATCAATATGCACGCTTCGCCTTGGTCGCCCACACCGGCTCTGTTCCCGGCGGCGTATGGGCGTTGTGGTTGAGCAGTTGGTCCCTCGGCCTTGTCTACCCGGCGGGCGCGGTGGCGCTTCTTCTGATGCTGTTGCCGGATGGTCGGCTGCCGTCCAGGCGATGGCGACCGGTTGTGGTGGCCGCTCTGACCGTGGGGCTGGCGCTCGCGGTGGTCTCCGCGGTCGCGCCCGGCCCGCTGGTCGCAGGCTCGACTGGTGTGAACTACGCGGCTCCGGCCAACCCGATCGGCTTGCCGTTGCTGGCGCCAGTCAGCGGTTCCGCCGGGAGCGTCCTGTGGGCTCTCGGCCTTCTGGTTCTTGTGGTCGCCGCGTCCGCACCCCTGGTGAGAATGCGGAGGTCGCGTGGCGACGAAAGGCAGCAGTTGAAGTGGATCGCCTACGCGGTGTTGACCACTGCTCTGGTGAGCGCTCCGCTCTCTTTTGTCAGTGGGTCGGTGTTGCCCGCCTGGGTCTTTGATGGCCCCATCGTTTTGGGCTTTGGTGTCGCCTTCCCAGTCGCTGCCGGCATCGCAATCTTCAAGCACCGGCTGTACGACATCGACATCGTCATCAGCCGCACGCTGGTCTACGGCTCGCTGGCCGTGTTCATCACGGCAGTCTACGTTGGCATCGCCGTCGGTATCGGCGCTCTGATCGGTGGGGGAGGCAAGCCGAACCTCGGCCTGTCCGTCCTCGCCACGGCGATCGTCGCGGTCGGTTTCCAGCCGGTGCGCGAGCGGGTGCAGCGGGTGGCCAACCGGCTGGTGTACGGGAGGCGCGCGACGCCGTACGAGGTGCTCTCGCAGTTCTCCGAGCGGGTTGCGGAGTCGTACGCCACCGACGACGTCATACCGCGGATGGCGCGGGTGCTCGCCGAGGGGACGGGAGCACAGCGGGCTGACGTGTGGCTGCGCAGCGGCGCCGTCTGGCGGGACGCGGCGGCGTGGCCATCCGACGCGATGTGCGCGGAGCCCGTCGTCGCCTCCAACGGGAACCTTCCAGGCGCGGGAAGTCGGGCGCGCGTCGTCGAGGTGCGCCACCAGGGCGACCTGCTCGGTGCGCTGAGCGTCGCCAAGCGGACCGGCGAGACGCTCACCCCGGTGGAGGAGAGCCTGCTCAGCGACCTCGCGGCGCAGGCAGGGCTTGTGCTCAGGAACGTGGGGCTGACCAGCGACCTGGAGGCCAGGCTCGAGGAGCTGAGGGCCTCGCGGCAGCGCCTGGTGACCGCCCAGGACGAGGCACGGCGCCGGCTCGAGCGCAACCTCCACGACGGCGCGCAGCAGCACCTCGTCGCCCTCAAGGTGAAGCTCGGGCTCGCAGGGATGCTCATGGACCGAGACCCTGACAAGGCGATGCAGACGCTCCAGCAGCTCAAGTCGGACGCTGACGAGGCGCTCGACACCCTGCGCGACCTCGCCCGCGGCATCTACCCCCCGCTGCTGGCCGACAAGGGAATCACCGCCGCCCTGGAGTCGCAGGCGCGCAAGGTGGCGGTGCCCGTGACGGTGGAGTCCGAAGGCGTCGCGCGCTACTCGCAGGAGGTGGAGGCAGCCGTGTACTTCTCGGTTCTCGAGGCTCTCCAGAATGTCCAGAAGTACGCCCGGGCGTCGAGTGTGTCCGTGCAGCTGCTGCAGAAGGACGGCGTGTTGCGGTTCAGCGTCCGCGACGACGGCCAGGGGTTCGACGTCGCCACCACGACGAGGGGGTCGGGCCTCACCAACATGGCCGACCGGCTCGACGCGCTTGGCGGCGCTGTCGAGGTTCGCTCCACGGTGGGAGCGGGGACCGAGGTGCGCGGATCCCTTCCCGTCTACGAGCCGACGCTCGCCGCCGACCATGCCTCGACGAGCCGCTCGGGGCTGAACTCCGACTTGGGGATGAAGCCGGCGGCGCCAACCTCCTCGGCTTGAGGCCCGTACTCGGCCGCCTCGTATGTCGAGAGCACCAGGACGACCACCGATTTGCCGTTGACGTGGTCGGCGAGGATGCGCCGCGTCGCCTCCAGTCCGCTGATGCCGGGGAGGTTGACGTCCATAAGCACGAGGTCGGGGCTGAGCTCATGCGCACTGCTCACGGAGTCCTCGCCGTTCTCCGATTCGCCGACGACCTCGAACCCGTCGGTCAGCTCGACGACGGTGCGTGCGACGGCGCGGAAAGGCTCCTGGTCGTCGACGATGAGGACGCGGACCGGCATGTCACCACGAGGATAAGCGCTGTGGGCTTGGGTCACCAATGGTGCCAGCCCCACTTCGCCGGTGGGGAAAGCCCCTGATGTCCGCTGTGCTCGCCTATCCTCGCGGCGTGCCGTTCCGTGTCGTTCTCGCCGAGGACAACTACCTGCTCCGCGAGGGCCTGGCGCAACTCCTGTCGATGTCGGAGGAGGTCGAGCTCGTCGCGGTATGCGGCGACCTTCCCGAGCTCGACAGCGCCATCGAACGGACCGACCCGGACGTCGTCATCACCGACATCCGCATGCCGCCCACCGGGACCGACGAGGGCATCCGTGCCGCCAACCGTCTTCGCGCCGAACGCCCGACGCTGGGGGTCGTCGTGCTCAGCCAGTACGCGGAGCCCGAGTACGCGCTCGCACTCCTCGAGAACGGCGCGGCTGGGCGGGCCTACCTGCTCAAGGAGCGCGTCTCGGACATCGACCAGCTGCTCCGCGCCATCCGCGAGGTCGCCCGGGGCGGGTCGGTCATCGATCCGGTGGTGGTGGAGGCCCTGGTGGCGTCGCGCGCGGCCGCCAAGGGCTCGGCACTCGCCGAGCTGACGCCACGCGAGACCGAGGTCCTCTCCCAGGTCGCCCAGGGCAGGAACAACGCCGGGATCGCCGCCGTGCTCTCGCTCACCGACCGGGCGGTCGAGAAGCACATCAACGCGATCTTCTCCAAGCTCGGCCTCTCGGAGGAGCCGGACACGCACCGCCGCGTCAAGGCGACGCTCCTCTATCTCGCCGAGCAGCGGCGCTGAGCCGGCGGCCAGCGCGAGCCGCCCTCGGCGAGTACACTG
>CATPAP010000079.1 GCA_955651875.1 Candidatus Dormiibacterota bacterium | reverse complement strand
TTCCATATGAGATGCACTGCTCTGCTTGCGGAATGACGCTCATGATGGTTTGGCGCAATTCGCCCAACGTCGTCCGCTTCGGCTCGTCGAGGGTTGCCAGGTACTCATCGACCTCCTGCCCCGACACAACGGGCTACATCCCCGGGGTGGGACTGCCCACAACGATCGTACCCGCAGCTCCCTTGCCGACATCGACGAAGCGATGGGTCACGATGGTGTAGTGGCCGGGATCATCAAGAGTTGTCTCGATGAACCCACCCTGCGCCGGCATCAGGTCGAGGGCCTGTGAGCCTCCGGGCGATCCCGCGGGCAGCGTGTACGCACCCTCCTTGAAGACAGTGTTGAAGATGGTGCCCACGATGTGGAACGACGAGATGTCCGACGGCCCGACGTTGAGCACCCAGATACGAATGTGAGAATGCAGCGGCACCGTGATCGGGGCGAACTTGTACTGGTCGTAGTAGCCGTTGAAGACCACGCCGTCGGGCGCGTCGGCCGTCATCTTCGCGTAGTCGCCGGGCTCGCCCTTAGGGCCGAGGTACAACTCGGACTGGATCATCACGTACTCATGACCGACCGGGGCGAGGTTGGGAGGATCGATGACCACAGCGCCGAACATGCCGTTGGCAATGTGCTCAAGGGTAGGTGGGGATCCACAGTGGTACATGAAGATGCCGGAGTACTGCGCCTGGAACTGGTAGACCAGTGACTGCCCGGGAGAGAGCTCGCGCATGTTCTTGTCCATCGCCGTGCGACTTGCATGGAAGTCGATCGAGTGGGGCACCTTGGCGTCGTTGATAAGCGTCACGTTGAAGACGTCGCCGATGTGCCCTCGGAGGATCGGGCCAGGCGACCGATCGTTGAACGTCCAGACCGTCTGGCTGATCCCGGGCGCGACGTCGCGAACCACATCGCGGATGTGGAAGGTCACGTTGTGCACGGTGGAGCCTGAAGCAGGCGCGAGGGTTGGGTCGAATGGCTTCCAGGTCGGACCGGGGGTCGCAGCGGGGTCAATGCGCAGGTCGATGGGGTTGAAATTCGCTCCCGTCACCACCTCGGTGGTGCCGGTCGACGCACCCGATGCGGGGTGACCCGCCCCGCTGGAGCCGAACGCCAACCCGAGCACGATGCCGAAAGTCGCCGTGGCGAGCATGAAAGCGATCGCCGCCGCCACCGCGGTCAACGACCTCCGCCGCGGCGGTGTGAGCTCAGCCATTCATGTCTCTCGGTTCCCGCTGATATCGCCTGTCACCGTGGAGGCCATCAGCCGACAACACCAGAGGCATTGGGCCCGAGCAGCCGGGACTTTCGTCGCTTCTCCAGCAGTCCACCATCGAGCTCATCGGCACTGGGAGTGGGCAGGCCCGTCCCGGCGAGATCAGCTTCGCGTGGAAAGCCTGCCCGGAGGACACGGGCTCCGACGAGATCTGAAGACCACATGGCCTCACGCGGTCCGGGCTCCCGCCGCGGTCTGCAGCCCGAGTTCCTCGACGGCCGCCTCGCGCATCACGAACTTCTGGATCTTGCCCGTAACCGTCATCGGGAATGCGTCCACGAACTTCCAGTAGCGCGGGATCTTGTACGTGGCAATCCTGCCGCGGCAGAACGCAACCAGCTCCTCTTCGGTTGCCTGCATCCCGTCGCGCAGTCGCACCCAGGCCATGACCTCCTCGCCGTACTTCTCACTGGGCACGCCGATCACCTGGGCATCCGCGATGCTGGGGCACGTGTACAGGAACTCTTCGATCTCACGCGGGTAGATGTTCTCTCCGCCGCGGATGATCATGTCCTTGATGCGCCCCACGATGTTCACGTAACCGTCATCGTCCATGGTGGCCAGATCGCCGGTATGCATCCAGCGTGCCGCATCGATCGTCCCCGCCGTCGCCTCAGGATTGTTCCAGTAGCCGAGCATCACGGAGTAGCCGCGCGTGCAGAGCTCTCCGGGCGCGCTGCGAGGCACGACGCGCCCCGAATCCGGATCGACGATCTTGATCTCAACGTGCGGGTGGACCCGTCCCACCGTCGCCACCCGCTTCTCAAACGGATCGTCGACCGCGCTCTGTGTGGAGACGGGAGATGTCTCGGTCATCCCGTAGCAGATCGTGACCTCCTGCATGCCCATGCGGTACTGCACCTTTTTCATCACCTCGACCGGGCACGGGGAGCCGGCCATGATGCCCGTCCGCAACGTCGACATGTCGAACTCCGCGAAGCGAGGGTGCTCCAGCTCACCGATGAACATGGTCGGCACGCCGTACAGCGCCGTGCAGCGCTCCGCCTGCACGGTCTCCATCACCGCCTCGGGATCGTACGCCTCACCCGGAATGACCATCGTTGCGCCATGACTGCTGCACGCGAGGTTGCCGAGCACCATGCCGAAACAGTGGTAGAAGGGAACTGGGATGCAGACGCGATCCCGCTCTGTGTACCGCAGCGCCTCGCCGATGAAGAACCCATTGTTGAGGATGTTGTGGTGTGAGAGGGTGGCTCCCTTCGGGAATCCGGTCGTGCCCGATGTGTACTGGATGTTGATTGGATCGTCGAACTGGAGCGATGCCTCGCGCGCTGCCAGGATGTCCGCACCGACCGATTCGGCGTCACGCAGGAGCGCGTCCCAACCCTCCTCGAGGATAAGCGCCTCGCGAAGATTGGGGCACCGTCCCCGGACCTCCCCGAGCATGGCCACATAGTCGGAGGTGCGGAACGCACGCGCGATGACGAGGAAGCTGACGCCCGATTGGTTCAGCGCGTACTCGAGCTCGGACGTCTTGCAGGCGGGGTTGATGTTGACGAGGATGGCGCCGATCCGAGCCGTCGCATACTGGACGAGCACCCATTCGAAGCGGTTTGGCGCCCAGATGCCGACCCGGTCGCCAACGCGAACATCGCGGGCCATGAGGCCGCGCGCCACGCGGCCAACCTGCTCCCACAGCTCGCGATAGGTGGCCCGGTATCCCTGGTGCGCAACGACCAGGGCTTCCTGATCGCCGCCACGTTCGACTGTGCGGCGAAGATTCTCTCCGATCGTCTCGCCCAGCAGGGGCACATCGCTCGGGCCGGCAGCATAAGAGATCACGTGGTCAGCTCCATCTGGGGCGTGAGTCTAGCTGCCGGCGCGTGACGGCCAAACGCGCCGTCCTCGCCCTGCCCTATTCGAGCGCTGTGGCATGAGGGATGTCAACGCTTCTGCCCGTGCATGCCTTGGAGCCCGTGCTGGAGCATGGGACCGTCGATCTCCTCAAGGATGTCCGGGCGCACCTGGAGGATGAGGTCAGGCCGGACTTGTGGCCGAGGGAGACTCCTTACGGCCGCGCGTGTCCGGCAGGTCTCAGGACCCCCGCGCGCGTCAGGTGTTCTTCGGAAGGAGCACCTCCACATCAAGGCCGTTGATGCGCGCCCCGAGGCGGGGAAGCGCCGCGAGTTGATAGACCGATGTCGACACCGAGCCGTCAAGCCCGAACGCAGTCGAGGCGTGGCATGGGCAGTGCAGCCGACGATCGGCGGCCTTGAAAGCGAGAAGGCAGCCGAGGTGCGTGCATACGGCTGACAGTGCAGCGACGCCCGTCTCCGTGAGCAGGACATAACCCGTGACCCCTGACTGCTCGAAGCGGACCACCTCCTGCGTCCGAACGACTTCGAGTGCGGCCACGCGTTGCCAGCTTCCGGCGTCAGGAACCAGGGCCGCCGCAGATCTTGACTCTGGCGTGGGATCGGAGGCTCGCGCGCCGGTCAGCAGACGCTCGATGCCCGCTCCTCCGAGTGCAGCTGCACCAGCGAACGCAGCGGCGGCCAGGAAGCGGCGGCGATCGTGAGCCGGATGGTCCAACCCCTCAGACGCAGCCACATCACGAAGCCGACTCGCCAGACCATCGACGAACTCGGGCGTCGGCGTCGCGGCCTCCGATCGCGCCGCCCGCACTGCGGCTGCTGTGGCGGCGATTCGCATTGCATCACCATCCAACGCGCGCCGGCGCCGCGGACGACGTCCGCGCGCCAGGGCGTCCAGGAAATTGTCGAGGTGGCGACTCACCGGGACTCCTCCATGGTCGCGGCACGACGGAGGGCGCGAAATTGGATTACCTTGCAGTTGGCGACGGTGACATTCAGCGCTGCCGCCGTCTCCTTGATCGAGTAGCCGCGCAGGAATCGAAGCTCCAGAACACGTCGTTCGCGATCAGGAAGCCGATCAAGCAGCTCCTGTACCCGCACGGCGTGGTCCGAGGTATCCTCCGCCGCCAAGCCGGCGGGGAGCAGCCCGTCATCTTCAACATCGATCTGCAGCGTTCGGGCTTGGTAGTGGGCCGTCCAGTGGTCGGCGACGATGGTGCGCGCGGTCGCGAGGAGATACCCGTGGACAGAACGAGAATCGGCTCCTGCGCGCAGTCGCGGGCGGGCCCTCAGGAACACCTGCGCACATATGTCCTCGGCATCCGCACGGTTGCCCACCCGCACGAAGATGAACCCGTACACCCTGTCCACCTCTCGCCGGTAGGTCGCCTCCCAGTCTGCCGAGTCGGCGGCGAGCTCCGGCGCCGAGTCGCCAACAACCCGAAGCTGCAGCGATTCGCGCTCTTCCATGAACATGGAGTGTCTACGCTGTCGGGTTACAGAAGGTCAATCCATGGCCGAGGAGGAGCCCACGGCGCAGGTCTCGAACGGCAAGACGTCTGATGCGTCTGCCGCGTTGGGTACAGCTTCGAAACCCTCTCGCCGGCGTGTGCACTGAGACAGCAAATCGGAGACAGTCACCCGCCCGGCTTTTCGATCTTGGCGCCTGCCGGCGAGAGGACATCCCAGCCCGCCCCGAAGCTCTGGTTGCCTTCACCGGTGGCATCGCCCGACTTGGCATCGCTGGCGAAGTAGTAAAGCGGGTGCCCGTTGTACGTAACTTGGGTTGGGCCAGCGGAGCGCGGCGCAGTGGCCAGCAGCGACTGCGACGCACCGCTGCCGGCCTGCGGCGGCCCCACAGTGGTGAACGGCTGCCACGTCTGGGCACACGCTCCCGAGCACGTCGAAGCCGTCGTCGTATCGGCCTCGAAGAGGTAAAGAGTCCGACCCTTGCCATCCACCAAGATCTGACCAAGTGGAGCGACAGTACCGACTGCGACGGTGGCCGGCGCCGGAGTTGGAGTGCTCGCACCGCCCCCAGTGGTGGTGGCGGAGGTACTTCCACCACACGCATTGAGAACGACCATCGCTCCGGCCGCAGCGGTGCAAAATAGCGCACGTCCAATCATGGCGTTCCCTCCAGGATGCCTGAGGTCGGCGAGTCGTTAGAGGGGGATACGGGTGAGAGTTACACACCGGTACCCAGACAGGCGGCCATGCTGATTCCCGTGCGCCGGCTCCTCAGTGGCCGAGCCGGGTCTGCTCGATATCGCGGTGGCTCATCCCGAAGTAGTGCGCGACCTCGTGGAGGACGGTGTCGTGCACCTGCTCGACGAGCTCCGCGTGCGTGCGGCACCAGCGCTCGATGTTGCCCTGGAGCAGCACGATCCTCTTCGGGTAGGGGGAGGAGCTGAACACCGAGTCCTCGCCGCCCTGGTAGTAGCCGAGGACGTACTCGTCGATGTCGTCGTCGCGGTCATCGCTGCTGACGCGCTGCTGGATGGCGATGATCAGGTTGTCGGCGTCCATGCGCTCACGCAGCGGCGTGGGGATGCTGTCGAGGGCGTCGCCGGCAATGCGTTCGAACTCATCCGGCGAGACGTGGTACGGCATACGCCGAGCATGGCACTCCGCGCGGTGTGACGCGCCCGTGGGGCTACGCGGGCCTGATGTTGGCGTTGAGATGGAAGACGTTCTGCGGGTCCCACGCAGCCTTGGCCTGGGCGAGGCGAGCGTACTTCTCCGGGCCATACGAGGCGCGCACACGATCCTCGTCGACGTCCGACTGGAAGTTGACGTACCCGCCGGTGCCGCGCGCGTGCGGACGCATCGCTTCCCAGAAAGCGCGCACCCACGCGCGATCCGCCTCGTAGTCCTCGGGCGTGTGCGCGGCGGCGCTGATGTTGAACACGAGACCGCCGGTGCGACCGCCACCGAAGGCGTTGTCGTCGTCTGCCTTCTCGAGGAAGGCGCCGGACAGCAGGAAGGTGGGGCAGAACGATTCGGGTGAGGCCTTCTTCGGCGCATGCTCGGCGATCACCGCGATGGCGGCGTCAGAGAGCTCGTCGAGGTAGAGGGCCTTCTCGTAGGCGAGCGTGCCCCAGGCGGCGCTCTCGTTGAACATCTGCTGCAGCGCGACGTATGGGATCGGCGTCACCAACTCGAACAGCGGTGGCATGGCCTCGCGGATGGGCGCGACCGCGGCCGCGTGAGCCTCGGGAGAGCCGAGCCCGACCACCAGTAGAGCGTGCCCGGGCAGGAAGTGGTACCGCTCGGGGACGAACGGCGCGGGCGGCGCGGACAGGGCCACGGCGAGGAAGCCGGTGGCGTCGACCGGGAGCTTGGCGAGGAAATCGCGGCTGAACCGCAGCGCCTCGGTGCCCCTGTCGAGGCCCCAGAAGAACAGGCCGAGGTTCACCAGCGGTCCGACCTCGTGGAGCGCGAATTCGAACGATGTGACCACCCCGAAGTTGCCGCCGCCGCCGCGCAGCGCCCAGAACAGGTCGGAGTTCTCGTCCGCGGACGCGCGGACGGTGAGCGAGTCGGCGGTGACCACCTCGGCGCTGACCAGGTTGTCGCAGCTGAGCCCCGCCCGCTTGGTGAGCCAGCCCACGCCGCCCCCGAGTGTCAGCCCGCCGATACCGGTGTGGCTGATGAAGCCGCCCGGGGTGGCCAGGCCGTGCTGCTGGGCGGCTGCGTCGAGCGCCTCCCACGTCGCCCCGCCGCCGGCCACGGCGCGACGAGCCTGCGGGTCGACGCTGACCTGGTTCATGGGGCTGATGTCGATCATCAGGCCACCCTCGGAGACGGCGTAGCCCGCGTAGTTGTGGCCGCCACCGCGGACGGCGATCTCGAGATCGTTCTCGCGGGCGAAGCTGATGGCGCGAGCGACCTCGTCGGCGCTGGAGCAGCGCGCGATCAGCGCGGGGCTGCGGTCGATGGCGCCGTTCCAGACGGCGCGGGCGGTGTCGTAGCCGTCGTCGCCCGAGGTGAGCACGGTGCCGGTGAATGAGGTACGGAAGGCGTCGACGTCGCCTGCGGTCAACTGGGCCATATCGTCACTCTCCTGGGCGTTTTGCGCTCCGCGACGGTAGCCAATCTGGCCGCCGCTCCACAATCCGGCGACGCGCGGTGGATGACGAGGCCGAACTGAACGCCGACCTCAACTCTCGCGCGGGTTCGCGAAGTCCCACGTGAACATGAGGTGCGCGCCCTCGAGGGTGGCCCCCGTGGTGCGATACGCGTTGACCGCGGCGACATTCTCGACGTCGGTGAGCACCCACATCCCGTAGCACTCCCGTTGTCGCGCGACCGTCGTCAGCTCACTGAGCAAGGCCTTGGCAACACCCTGACGGCGCTCGTCGGGATCCACGCCCAGCTCATACACGAACATCTCCGTGCCCTTGTCGGGATGGGTCGTCTCCACACCGGTGACGAAACCCACCGCCCGGTCGCTCCGGTACGCGATCAGCAGGTGGTGGGTGGGGTCGTCGAGGAATGACTCGAGCCATGGCTGCTGGGGTGGATCGTCGAAGAGGGCGGCGGCGTCAACGACGAGGCTGTCGTCGCCGCTGCCGAGGTGGCGGACGGTGATGTCGTCGGACACCGCCTCATGGTCCGTCATTGTTCTTCGGCGGCGCACTCGGTGAGGGGCACAGACCGCCGTGAAGCAATCAGGGGACCCGAGCGCTAGGGCCGGCTCGGGGCTGCTAAGCGGCCTTGCCTTAGCTGCGTCTCAGGGCAGACGCAGGCGCAGCAGCGCGTGTTCCAGCCGCGCCAGGCTGTCCGCCCGGTGCGCCGCTTCATCCACCGCGCGCAGCATCCTCACGCGCGCGGGATAGCGAATCAGGTCGAGATCCTCGCGCAGATCAGCGAGCAACTGCGCCTGCTGCTGGTATGTCGGCGAGAGCCGTCCTTCCACTCCCCCAATTCCCCCCGAAGCGTCCCCAGCCACCAGAGTAGCGTTTGGTGCGGTCGAAGTCTATGGGACCGATGAGGTGGTTGTGACGCTGACAACCGTGCTCAGCGGCCCCTACCCTGACGTCAGCTCCCTGAAAGCCACAGGTGCCCCAGCCCCAATCGCAGTCACCGCACCACCGGAGAGCAGGCAATGACCGCCGCGAGCTATGTGCTGATCCCCGGGGCCGGCGGCATCGCCTGGTACTGGCACCTCGTCGTCGACGAGCTGCGCGAGCGCGGTCACGACGTCGTGGCGGTCGACCTGCCCGCCGATGACGACACGTGCGGGCTGCCCGAGTACGCGGACACCGTCATCGCCGCCATCGGCGACCGCCCCAGCGTCATCCTCGTCGCCCAATCGATGGCCGGCTTTACCGCACCGCTGGTCTGTGAGCAATCCCCCGTCTCCCTTCTGGTGCTGGTGAACGCGATGATCCCGGCGCTAGGGGAGACCGCGGGCGACTGGTGGGCCAACACCGGCCAGCCCCAGGCCAAGCGCGAGATGGACGTACGCGACGGTCGTGACCCAGACGCAGATTTCGACGAGTTCACCACGTTCCTCCACGACGTCCCTCAGCAGGTCATCGACGAGTCGCCGAGACATGCCCGCCGGCAGTCCGGCACGCTGTTCGCGTCACAGTCGACGCTGACAGCGTGGCCAGATGTGCCCACCAAGGTGCTGGTCGGGCGCGACGATCGCTTCTTGCCGGCGGAGTTCCAGCGACGCGTCGCGCGCGACCGCATGGGGATCACCGCCGATGAGATCCCCGGCGGTCATCTCGTCGCATTCAGCCACCCGAGAGAGCTCGCCGACCGGCTCGAGGCGTACCACGCAGAACTGCGTGACGCGAAGCCCTGACGCATGAGCCAAGCGATCACCCACGCCGCCGTGCGCGTGGCGCTCGCCGTGCTGCGCATCGAGTACGAAACCGTCGCGTGTGATCCGTCGCTCGCCGACACCGCCGCATTCTGTGAGGCGTACGGCTTTGACCCGGAGGACTCCGCCAACTGCATCGTGGTCGCCTCACGCCGCCCCGCGGGTCACCACCTGGCGACGCTGGTCCTGGCGACGACACGGCTCGACGTCAACGGCCGCTGCTGCGAGCTGATGGACGTGCGCCGCGCCAGCTTCGCGGCGCCCGAGCTGACGGCGGAGCTGACCGGCATGGAGATCGGTGGTGTGACGCCGTTCGGCATTCCGCAGTCGCTGCAGCCCGTGCGCGTCGACGCGGCGGTAATCTCGCGCCAGCGTGTCGTCGTCGGTGGGGGCGACCGCTCGGTGAAGCTGGTGGTGGAGTCGAGCGTGTTCTCGCGACCACCACTCTTCGAGGTCGTCGAGCGCTTGGCCGTGCGACCTCCAACCTAGCCCAGCGACCGACCAGCGCCGCCCGACCCGCGCACAATCCGACACATGGCCGACGACCCTGCACCGAACCAGTCGGCCCTCAAGCTCGCCCAGCGACTCCTCCACCATCCCCACCCCCAGGGCCCAACCGCCACCGAGTTGTTCGTGGAGCGCCTGCCCGACGGCCTCACCCCTGAGCTCCCACTCCCATCGGGTGCGACGCTCCTCGGCTGCCTGATGCGCTGGCGCCACGGACGGCCGCTGTCGTTGGAGGCTGTCCTCGACACCCCCGGCGACCCAGCTGCGCTCCTGGCCGCGTACGAACCCGAGCTGACTCGGCGCGGCTGGAGCTCCTTCGAGGACTTCGGCCCCATGCGCGGAGGCTTCGTCTCCAGCGAGCAGGGGGAGGGCCGGATGTACCGCCACGGGGCTGACGGCCCGGTCCTCGTGGTCGGTGTCACCACCGCGGAGGCGCAGCCGTCAGACGTGCGGCTGCGGCTCGACTTCGAGTTCGCGAGACGCATGCCCCGCGGTCCCCACGGTCTCCCGCCAGGTGGCGAACTGATGCCGGAGCTCCGCCCTCCTGCGGGCGTCGCCATGACGGGCCAGAGCGGCAGCGGCTCCGACGGCCGCTGGACGTCCGAGACGACGGTGCAGACCGATCGACCCGTCGCGGACCTCGAGGCCCACTTCGCCGCCCAGCTCGCCAGGGCGGGCTGGACACGTGTCGCCGGCGCGGCTGATGACGTCATCGCCTGGAGCGCGTGGCAGGTCCCCGACCAAGAGGAGAGCTGGCGCGGATTGATCTTCGTCCTCGCCCCATTCGAGCCCACCGAGCGGTCCCTGAC
>CATPAP010000078.1 GCA_955651875.1 Candidatus Dormiibacterota bacterium | reverse complement strand
ATTCCTGGACCGCCAGGTCGCGGCGGTCGACTTCGCGGCGGCAGCCGGCGCGGTGCAGGGGGTGCTGCCGTGCTCGGACGGCGAGCGACAGGTGCTGCTGGTGGCGGCCAGCATCGCCGGGGGGATCCCGGTGGACCTGCGCGAGGCAGCGCTGTGCATGGATGCGGTGAACGCCGCGCGGGCCGCGCAGGCGGTCTGCCATGCCGCCGGCCGTCGCGTGCAGGTGGTGGCGGAGGGCGGCCGGTGACCGCCGTGCTGCCGGGCGCGGTGGTGATCACCCGCCCGCGTCACCCGCTGGAAGGGCGCGAGCTGCGGGTGCTGGGCGGGATGCGCCGGCACGGGCGGCTGGAGCTGCTGCTGGTCTTGCCCGATGGCAGCAAGCGGCTGATCCCGGCGGAGTGGACCAGCCAGCACGCTGACGGCGGCGCAGGTCAGGGCGGCGAGAGCGCGGGGACGCTGGGGTCGGTGGCCGACCTGCTGGCTGCGTCTGTCCTGGTTTCGGCGTTTTCTGTCCGTGACCGGGATGAGCGGGAGCAGGCTGCACGAAAGCCACCGGCCAAGGAGGACAATCGTGCAGCCTGTTCAGCTCAGTCTGCTGCCGGACCCGGTTCCGGCGCCACCCCCGGACCTGCTGGCCCGGGTCCCCGGACTGCAGGCCGCGGCGGCGATCACGCTGCTGGGCGGCCTGATCGCCAGGGCGGGACAGCCGGGGGTGAGGGGTGATGAGTGAGTGGAAGGTCTCGGCCTCTCACCTGCGCCGGGCCGCGGTCATCTATGTCCGCCAGTCGACGTTGCTGCAGGTGGAACGCAACCGTGAGTCGACTGCACGCCAGTACGACCTGGTGTCGCGGGCCGGGGAGCTGGGCTGGCCGCGCAGCGCGGTGACCGTGATCGATGAAGACCTCGGGCTGTCGGGCGCGTCGGCGGCTGGCCGGTCCGGGTTCGCCGAGCTGGCCGCCCAGGTCGGCATGGGGCAGGTCGGGATCGTGCTGGCGCTGGAGGTCTCCCGCCTGACCCGCAACAACACCGACTGGTACCGGCTCCTGGACCTGGCCGGGATGACCGATACCCTGATCGCCGACGCGGACGGCGTCTACCATCCCGCCGTGTTCAATGACAGGCTCGTCCTGGGCCTTAAGGGGACCATGTCCGAAGCTGAGCTGCATATCCTGCGGGCCCGGCTGGACGGCGGGATCCGGAACAAGGCCGCCCGCGGCGAGCTGCGCCGCGGCCTTCCGGTGGGGCTGGCCTGGGGCGAGGCGGACGGGGAGATCGTGATGCACCCCGACGAGGCCGTCACCGGCGTGATCGCCGCGATCTTCGACCGGTTCGCGGTCTGCGGCTCGGTGCGCGGCACCTGGCTGTGGCTGCGTGACCAGGGCCTGAAGTTCCCGCTGCAGCCCGGCGCCTACGTCCGCGGATCTGAGATCATCTGGACCGGGCCGACCTACCACGCGGTGCACAACGTGCTGACCCATCCCGCCTACGCGGGCGCGTATACCTTCGGCCGCAGCCGCCAGGAACGCTACGCCGGCCCGGACGGGGCACTGCGGATCCGGCGCCGCATGCTGCCGCAAGACCAGTGGGAGGTGCTCATCAAAGACCACCATCGCGGGTTCATCAGCTGGGACGCCTACCAGGCCAACCAGGCCAGGATCGGGCAGAACATCCGCCCGGTCGCGCATCAGCCCGGCACCGGCGCGGTCCGCGAGGGCTGCGCCCTGCTGCAGGGCCTGGCCACCTGCGGGACCTGCGGCCGCAAGCTCGCCGTCTACTACGAGGGCAAGCACAAGGCCACCCCCGGCTACTACTGCACCGGCACCGGCCAGATTGTCGAGGGCCGCGGCACCCGGCACCTGCGGGTCGGCGGCGTCGCGATCGACGTCGCGGTCACCGCCGCGTTCCTGGCCGCTCTTGAGCCAGTGGCGCTGCAGGCCTGCCTGGAAGCTGCCCGGCAGCTCGAGCAAGGCCACGACAGTGCTCTTGAGCAGTGGCGCCGCCAGGTGGAGCAGGCCCGCTACCACGCGGCCCGGGCCGAGCGCCGCTACCAGGCGGTCGACCCGGACAACCGGCTGGTCGCCCGCGGCCTGGAGGCTACCTGGGAGAAAGCCCTCACCGAGCTGGCCGCAGCCGAGGCCGAACTCGCCCGCCGCGAAGCGGCCCGCCCCGCAGCCCTGTCCGGGCAGGAACGCGCCGCGATCCTCGCGCTCGGCGACGACCTGCAGGCCGTCTGGGACGCCCCGTCCACCACCGATAAGGACCGCAAGCAGCTGCTGCGCACGCTGCTCGACGAAGTCAACATCACCATCCGCCGCGATCACGACAGCGGCCGCGCCGACCTCGTCCTGAGGTGGAAAGGCGGGGCGATCAGCGAGCTGACCATCCCCGTCAAGCGCAAGCCTCCACGACGGCTGCGCACTGACGAGGACACCATCAGCCTGGCCCGCCGGCTCGCCGTCCACTACGACGACGCCAAAATCGCGTGGATCCTCAACCGGCAAGGCCGCCGCACCCCCCGCGGATTGTCATACACCGCCGGTAGAGTCCAGGGCCTGCGGCACTACTGGGGCATCCCCCGCCACCAGGACACCGCAGATAACCAGGAAGGAGAGCTGCTCACCGTGGCCGACGCCGCCCGTGAACTACGCCTGGCGCCCTCCACCTTGCACCGCTGGCTGAGCGACGGGTTCATCGGCGGCGAGCAGCTCACTCCCGGCGCCCCCTGGCGGATCCGGCTCACCCCCGATACCCGGGCCCTGTTCACCGACGACGCCCCCGACGGCTGGCTCGCCATGCTGGAAGCCACCCTCGCCTACGGGGTGTCCCGCCAGACCATCATGCAACGTGTCAAGGACGGCAGGCTCCGCGCCGTCCACGTCCGCACCGGACGCAGGAAAGGCCTGCGTATCGAACCACCAGCCCCCCAAGACGGGCTGTTCGGACCAACCACAATGAACAAAGGAGCAGTGTGACCATGCATCCAACGCCGCTTTCAGGTCCGCATCCAAGATCCACTGTCGTTTAGTGTGCTTGCCGTTCAACGTCCAGTAGATGGCCTCGAT